>QQSD01000072.1:1817-6035 GCA_003602485.1 Candidatus Poseidoniales archaeon
CACCGGTCGCAGGCGTATCCTCGGGGATGCATTGCGTGCTCCAAAATATCTTCTTCCAACCTTGAAAGCAGTCGGTGTACGAGACGGTCTTCGTTTTCTTAAGTGGCGCCTTAGCACGTCAGCGAGCGACCTTGAACGGCCGCTTGACAGACCTTCATCATCGGTGGGAGACGGGCTTCGCAAGCGTCGGTTCCGACCCTCAACCCGGCGGGTTTTAGGACCACTTTTTGCGGGAATAACACTCGACCCTACACTCTCCGAACGCTTTTCTTTTGCAGAATTTACCTGGGGGGCGATGTCGCACGGAAGCATGATTGTCCCGAAAAATGGCATAGGGGCGGTCCCACAACAACTCGCAGACCAATTGGAACACACCCGCATTCATCTCTCAACAAAGGTGACACATGTATCTGCAACCTCTGTGACAACTGCAGAACAAACCCATGACTTTGACCACGTGGTCCTTGCAACTCCCCAACATGTCACATCGACCTTGCTCCCCAACGCAACACCATCGCATACTCCCAACGAACGTCTCACCTCCACAGTAGCGTTCTTGGCATCTCGGCCACCCTATTCCCAAGCTCGTTTGTTGCTCAATGAGGGATGGGGCTCGCAGGGGCGTAATGTTCTACACGTCCATTTACCTACCAACCTTCATCCGAGAAGTGACGGTCAACAGGTCATTATTGCGACCCTCGTAGGCGAGGCAGCCCAACGACCCGACCCCGATAGTGTCCTTGATGAACTTCGTGAATGGTTCGGTGAACAGGTTGATCGGTGGTCCTACGCTTACACGACCACAGTTCGGCACGCTCTCCCCCACACAGACCCGAACCATCATCAACGGAGGATGACTGACCTCACAGTAGATGGCGTATTTGTCGTGGGTGACCACCGGGCACATCCCTCGGTGCAAGGAGCCCTTGCCAGTGCTGAATATCTTCTCCAATACCTCAACATCCCCCTACCAATGAAGTGATACTATGAACTGGCATAATGCGATTAAATCTAAAAAACTGAAAGACGGAAAAAAGAAGATGGTGGCCGTCAAAGGAAAAATGGTCATGGTTGGTCGACAAGACGGGGCCCTCTTTGCTACCGAGGCTCTCTGCCGACACATGCGCTGGCCCCTTGCGTGGGGTGGAAAAGTCAAGGACGGTTGCGTGCGTTGCCCCCTCCACCAAACGACACATAAGATTGAAGACGGCTCACTGCAAGAATGGGCGCCGTTCCCCCTCTTCCCCCCTTTCGGAAAGGTGGTTGGAAAACTATCACGTCAAAAAGACCTCACGATTTATCCTGTGAGAGAAAACGACGGCATGATTCAAGTCGAATTCTGAGGGGAGTGCTCACCTTCACGTTCGGCCAAACTCTCAGGCGACGTTGCAGAGTCAAGTGGCTCGTAGGTCTCAAAAACCAATTTTGAGTCTTCTGATGGTGGTTCTATGAAGACCCTAGAAAGCAACCCTCCAATCCCCAAGAGAACGATTCCGGAACAGCATCCAGAAAAACCGCCACCAGCAACCATCAGATAGAAGAATGTCGTATCCTCGCGAATCATAACGTCAATCGTTTCGTTGCTCGTAGATCGAAACTCAACGGTGTATGTGCCTGCATTATCAAATGCAAGCTCCCCAATATATTGGAATCCGGGGATGGCTCCGTCTTCATCGTACATGCTGCAATCGTCCTCATAGTCTTCGCAGGGTTCAAACAAATTATTCTTGTTTCCATCAATGACTTCAACGGTGACATTTGAGTCTTTCATCACCCATATGTTGTAGGTCGAGGCAGGAGAAAAATGTTCAGTATAGTTAGCTTCAGTAGTTCCTTCAAACATCAATTCTCCACTCCAATCTTCGCTGTTTGGAGCGGGAGATGCAGTGAATGCAGCCAGGCCTAAAAATCCAATAAAAAAACCAAGAATGAGCAAGAAGGACCCCGCGTAACTCAGCCATTTCGGGATCTTGTGCATGAAAGGACTTAACGGGCTTCGAACATGAATATATCTCCCTGCAACTTCATTGCAACCCCCTTCGAGATGGGTATGAAAAGAAAGAATCATAATATTTCGTGACGAGTAGGGAATGCGCAACGGTTGAAATCAACTCCTGAGGCGTGGAGATAGTTAGCCGTGGACGTTCTCATTGTACTTGGGTTACTTGGATGCACGATAGCAGCTGCCCTCACCGTACCGGCGGGCTTCGGACTTGCAACCATGACCACGCCCATCTTCCTCATCTGGTTTGAGCCCCATCAAGCCATTGCAGGAGTGGCCATCGTTCACGGTGCTCATAACGCCATCAAGGCTCAAATGCTGCGTCAACACATCGACAGGGAGGCATTGAGACGATTTGGCTGGGCTCTCCTTCTCGGGGCCTTCATCGGCGCTTTGTTGCATCTCGCTATCCCGTCGGACCCATTGCTTCTCTTGGTGGGGCTTGCTTTGGTCGTTTTACCGGTTTTGAAAGTCAGTGAACGATGGTCCAAGATTCGTCTGCCTGAAGCCGAGGACCGAATCGGTGGGTTTGGGTCGGGGTTCATGGGCGGGTTGACAGGACATCAAGGGGCGCTGCGTGCTATGTTTTTACAACCCCGGCTACCAGATAAATCCGAGTATGCTGCAACCGCTGCGGTCCTAGCACTCGTTGTTGATATGACGCGTATTCCCGTTTATCTTTGGAACGACCTCACGGTCTTGACCGACCAAACCTTGCTCTTGTTTGCATTTGTTGTGGCCGCCCTCATTGGGGCGCGCCTCGGTAAACGATGGTTAGAAAAATGGAAGCGTGATGATATCCAAAAAGGCATCATGTTAGGTCTGGTCATTACAGGTTTCATCTACATCCGAGAGGCACTCATGGCGCTTTCATCAGCGTGATTCGAGCCATTGGCGTAGGCGCTGAACGCCTTCGTGGATGTTTTCAAGCGAGGTTGCATAACTGATGCGAATCAAACCCTCGCCACCTTTCATGAGTGAGCCCGGGATGACTTGTACCTGCGCCTTTTCAAGTGCCTCTGTTGCAAATTCGATATCGGTCATACCCGTTCCAGTGATGTCGGCGAGAATGTAGAACGCACCCTCAGGTTCAGGTACAACAAAGCCTGGTAGTGAGGAAAAAGCATCGTGTGCGACGCCACGTCGCTCTCGAAACGCATCCTCCATGACTCGTACCTCTTGGTCCAGTCCCAAAGCAACGGTCGCGGCGGGCATCAAGAAGGTTGCAACGTGAGTCGCAGCACTGACATTGATCTTCTTGACTCCATTCATGACTTCCGTTGAACCGGTGATCCATCCAAGGCGCCATCCGGTCATGGCCCACCCCTTGGACCAACCTCCAATCGTAATGGTGCGCTCAGCACCGCCTTCAAACTCACAAGGAGAAGTATAACCCTCATCAGTCCACACCAAGGTGGAATAAATCATATCATCAAGAATCCAGAGGTCGTGTCGAACAGCAAACTCAACCAGTGCTTTGGTTTCTTCACGGGTGTAGACAGCCCCTGTCGGGTTGTTGGGTGAATTGATGATGATTGCCTTTGTTTGAGGGCGAACTTGTGCCTCCAAGGCGTCCATGTTAGGGTGATAATTTTCTCGATTGACGGGGACATGAACGGGGGTTGCTCCCGTGAGGCGTACCATTCCATCGTAAGAAGGCCAAGCTGGTGAGAGGAGAAGCACTTCATCCCCGGGTGCAAGAACTGCCATCATCCCGTAGAGCAGGGCTTGTTTGCAGCCAGGAGTAATGACTACATCGCTATGCTTTGTGTGAATGCTGAACTTGGTAAGATGGTCAGCGACTGCACCGCATAGGGCTTCACTACCTTGGGGGCGCGTGTAGGCCGTCTCGCCACGGTCGAGGGCTGCCTTTGCTTCATTGACGACGGCTTGTGGGGTGTCAAAATCAGGTTGGCCAACAGTGAACCGAATGACTTCAGGTCCCGGAGGGGCGAGGAACGCAGCAAATCCTGAGCCAACGAGGTCCAAGTTCGGATTTAGTTCAGGCATGTCCCTTTCCCCCATTAAGCGGTCTGATGTGCTTCGGTCCTCTCGTTTGGCTTTCAACTCTCGCATCACGGAAGGGGTTATCGTTTGATTTTGGAGCACGGACTGGGATTTGAACCCAGGTAAGAGGATTTGCAATCCCCGACGTAACCGCTCCGACATCCGTGCTTTAAACACGCCAACGAGAACCCCTATTTCAACGCGCCTTT
>QQSD01000073.1 GCA_003602485.1 Candidatus Poseidoniales archaeon
GGGCCGCTTGGTGGACCGGACGGCGGTGGGCTGGATGGGAGCGGAGGTGGTGCGGACGAAACCTCTGGTTGTGGCGTTGGTGGTGCTTCAAGAGCCACGGGTGGTGCTTCAACAGGAGGGTTGGACGCCGGCATTTCCTCAACGGAGAGGGGGGCGAGGGGTGTAGAGAGGAGCGGGTCCAATGCCGGTGATGGTTCATTGCTCATTTGGGACGGTGGAGCGAGAGCGGTCAGTGGTGCAGGGGATTCTTTCTTTTCCCATGGAGGAGTTCGAGGTGCATCGCTATCTTCTGTAATTGAAACGGAATCGCCTTTGAGAACTTTCGTTCCCCCGCCTTCCATATTTTCACCAACATACGAAGTCATGATGATGGAATCAGGATTGATGATGCCTCGCTCTTCAACCTGTCCGAAATCGTCAAGGTGATTGTCAAAGGCGCCGCTGAAAAGGCTGGTTCCAATGGCATTGCCAAGTTTTCGACCCTGTTCTGCCTGAAATTCAAACGCTGCTTCATAGGGGCCGAGGCTCATTGATTGGCCGCCCCCTGAAAACTCAAACGTCCACGTCCCCGTCTCCATTCGCGCTTCGAATTTGAATTGACGAGTGAGGCCTGGTCCAATCGAAGAAATTCCCTCGGTCGCTTCAAAGCGCTGACCTTTATCTGAAACGAGGGCGGCTTCAAGACCTCCAACGGGGATAGAAGATTCGTTGACCAGTTCAATAACGACCAAGATGACGTCTTCATCATCGTCGTCGATTTCCATGGTGACGGCTTGCAAATGAGCATGAAGAGAGCCGGAGCGGGCGCTGTGGTCGTCACTCATGTCCTTTCACCATTGAGGACTGAGAGGTGGCTATACTTCAAAGCCTTGCTGAAAATGAATGAATTCAGCGCAAGCGTAGCCGCGTTTCAGAAGGCAGGGACCAATCCACAGCGGCTACAGTATGATGTTTGACGTCAACAGCTGTCCGATATTCGGAATCCACAGATTGTGCATTGTAGGCGTCTCGAAGCCCAAACCAGAGGGCTCCGAGAACGGGGATTAAGTAAATCAATTTGCCAAAGGCCCTCGGGCCCCAGTGGTGTTGTTCAAGCATGGTTCCGTTATCGTGAACGATGGCGATTCGTAGGCCGCGTTGAGCGAGTGAGCGACCCAGCGTCTGTCCTGTGTACTTGAAATACAGATAGAAGGCAGCACCAAATAATAGCCAGTTGAGAACAAAAAAGGCAACATAACGAGGTCCTTCGAGCAACAACCCGTAACTGAAAAGGGTCGGCATAAACTGGCCTCGTGTCAACAACTGCAACACAAGGACCAGCAAAATCACGTCCAGCATGAACGCAGTAACTCGCTTCCATGAGGGTGCAATAAGCATGCCCTCAGGGGCAGAACCGAGGATGTTTTGAGCGAGTGTTCCCCCTTTGACAATGGTCACTGGGCTTTCGGTCATGGTTTGAGGTAGGGCTTCTCCTTTGTCAAACTGCGTGTTCATTCACAACGTTACTCGTTGGTCATGTGCCAGGCAAAGAGGCCGCGTTCTTCCGCCCAGTCAAGGTAGGCTCGCCAGTTCGGGTCGTGGCGCAATGTAGTGGGATGGCCGAGAACAATCAGCCCTCTTTTGGCCCGAGTAATGGCGACATTGAGGCGGCGATAATCCGATAAAAATCCAACTTCGCCAGCATCATTAGCTCGCACGGTTGAGAAGACGATGACATCTTTTTCTCTGCCCTGATATCCGTCAACACTCTTGATCTCCAATCCTCCGTAACGCTGACCCGGCTCTCGGCCGCCTGCTTCATCAAAGAGCTGGCTGAGAAGGCGAACCTGTCCGTTGTAAGGAGCAACCACACCGATGTCTTCTGCGGTGATATCTCCCATAGCCAGCAAGGCATCAACAATACCGAGAACCTTTCCTGCTTCATCCCGATTTGAACGGCTTTTTCCTTCGTCGTCTACTTCCTCCGCTCCGGCCACGGGGATGAAGGCCATCGGGTGGTCCCAGTCCGGCCATAGGAATCCTGCAGGTGGTGGGCGCTGGTCTGACGTACATCCATCCTCAAGGCGATTCTCGTAGAAGCGTGCGCTCGGAAATTCTCGAAGAACAGGGTGCATACGGTATTGAGTGGTGAGCATCGTAGAGTTGAGACCACATGCGATAAGGCGTTCAAATAATGAGCGATTGAGTCCGCCTGATTCGGCTTTTCGACTGATAACGGTTGGAGGAAGTTGTTGATGGTCACCCACCAATACCAACTGGCGGCATCCTTTGACGATTGGAACGAGGGAACTCGGTTCGCTTGCTTGCGTTGCTTCATCCATGAGGACGATTGGGAATTTCCTGGACTGGAGCAGACGGTGACCGCATCCGATGGTCGTGGCACAGATGACCTCCGCTTCGTTGAGAACAGTGGCGGTCATGGTGTCTTCCATGCGACGTATTTCTTTTTGATTGATACTGATGTCCCGATGCATCAATCCTTTTTCTTTGCCTCTAAGCGACGGAAGTGCCTTGCGAAGTTCTCGTTGTTCATCCTGCAAGAAAGCCAATTCTTCCTGCATTGGATGGTGCTCCAAAACCGCGTCCAATGTCGCTTCTCTGAGGGCTTCACGAACCTTGACTGGACGGCCGATACGCAGAGCGTTTACGCCCAATTCAAGCAAGCCCTCAAGCAGATTGTCCACTGCCACATTTGATTCTGCGGTTGCAAGAAGAGGGCCGCTTCCGCGCTGAGCCAGAATACTAAGCAAATGGACTGCAGTGTAGGTTTTCCCCGTCCCAGGTGGACCTTGTATCAGTGTGAGTCGCTGGTCAAGCCCTGCGTGAATGGCAGCTTGTTGGGATTCATTGAGATGGTCAATTTTGGGCGGTGGACCACGAAGTGTTCGCCGGCCGCGTATGTCAGGAGGAAGAGAAGCACTTTCATTGACGTCGAGGACATTGGCCAAAATCAAATCCCGAAGAACGGTTCCGCCCTCGCCCTCTGTTGAATGAAAGGTCGTCAGCGCCTCGTGCATGCGGTCGTGTGCAACGCGATTGGCGCCGCGGTCAAGCCGCCAGCCGCCTTTCTTGACGTCGCGAGGACGCTCACCGACCACCACTCGAATTCGCGTGGGGCCACGGTCGAGAACAACGCCCTCGACAACTTTCTCTCCCCACGGGCGGGAGCGCGAAATGAGCACGATGTCCCCCGGCGTGAAACGGTGGTTGGGCATCCGCCCCCCTGCTTGGCGTTCGAACACAATGATGTCATCGCCGAAAAAACGCCCCTGGGGTCGAGCACTCAAGTCAAAGAGAGCCACACCCGCAAGAATGAGGCGTTGCTTTGTCCATGTCTTCCACCGCTCTTCAACCAATTGGGTTTCGTCGTCGAGTTCCTGCTTGATCAATTCGGTGAAACGAGTGAAGTGGTCTTGGCTGCGTCGCCAGCGGTCGGGCATGGGTTCGTCCTTCGCCATGGGCGGTTCGGGTGATGAGGCACTGCTCATCCGCTTGACAGAGCCCTTGCGCGCCATGCCCGAACCAAAGCGGCTCGCCTCATCATCATATGGATGCAGAATGAAGTATAACGAAAGCGGGAAACCCTCATTCTTAAACACGCACTCAACTGCCGAAGAAATGGGTGGGTTGATGTTCGGTCGCAAGAAGAAGGACGAGGACACCATCGGTGAGACTTGTCCGTATTGCGAATTTGTCAGTCCGCTCGGTTCGGAGACCTGCGCTCAGTGCTACTATTCATTGAAGAAATCAGCAAGGGAACAACCCATGGCTGAACCAACGACTTCGGGAGATGAAATCATGAGTCTTCTGATGGGTGAAAATGAAGACATCGAGGATGAAAAGCCTGTTGTTGAGGCTGTCCTCTCCCTTGAGGATGTCACCGTCGAAGTAGACCAATACGCCCTCGCGGAAGCGTCACAAGACGGCGAAGAGGCACCTCCCGAATCCTTTGATTTCATCAGCAGTTCAGGCCCAACGCTGTCCCAAACCGTGGCCTCTTCTGAAAATGAGGAAGAGGAACATCACCTCACTCCCGAGGACATGCCGAGTACACCTGTGAAATTTGAGATCGATTCAGTTGACCCACTCGCTGAAGTGGCTGAGCCCGTTCACACCGGTAAAGGAGGGCTTTTCTCACCCAGCGTCGCAACACCAAAGGACGACGATTTGTTGGGAAGTGTTGGTCCAAGCCCTGGCGATGCAACGCCAGACCTGCCCGATTTACCCGACGATGTCGTCGCAACACCAAGCCTTGCTCAAGCCATGGCTGGTGAAGTGCAAGTACCAACCCCGGAACTCCCCGCAACGGCTGTTGAATCAACCTCCCCTACGCCCACTGTCGATTCTCAAACTCCGACCCCGCAAGCAGCAGTCACCGCTCCCGCTACACCGTCCTTACCTGACTTGCCAGATGAGGACCCAGTTGCAGAACCTGCTGCTGAACCCACGTCAACTCCTGCCGAGGTCGTTCAAGAGGCTGCGGCACCAGTTCAAGACCCAAATCGCATCTGGCCTTGGCCAAAGGCTGAGGCCTGGACGAACACCCAAATCTATCAGGAGGTCGTGAAGGCTATGGAACATATCAAACAAGGTCAAATGGAGTCTGCCGCTGCAACGCTTGATACACTCGGACCACATCTTGATCTCAACCTTGACATGCTGCTTCATATCTCGGTTCTGATGCAACATCTTGGTCGTCACGACCACGTCAAGTGGACTCTGGACATGGCTGCCTATGTGTACCCTGCAGACCCACACGTTCAACAAGCACGAGCCCAACTTCTTGCCTAGGTGATACCATGTTCCTGACGCCCGATTTGGAGGTTGACGAGCACCTTACGCTTCGCCCTGCATCAAAGGGAGTCTTGGCGGAGATGCTCGAAGCCTACCATGAGGATTCACAAGCAGCGCAGACTGCGTTGCCCTGGTTGGACCCTGAAGATGATATTCGTCGTCAATTACGTGACATGCTCTACGATATCGAGTCTCAACATGGAACCGACCGGCTGCATTTCTGGTCCATACATACGACAGATAATGGCCAATTCGTTGGTTTAGTTGGTTTAGGCGATGAGTTGCAAGCCCCTCAGTCAACCTATAACCTCGGTTACTGGGTACGCAAAGGCCATCGGCGCAACGGCATCGCTTCCCGCTGTGTAGATGTGGTGTTTTCTTGGCTCACGCAACGACCGGAATTAACCACGGTAGAAATTGCCGTACACCCTCACAATGATGCGGGGTTGGCGACGGCTGCAGCAGTCTGCGAGCGATGGAACGGTGAACGATTGCCTGAATTCATTGGCATTGAATTCAATGAGCGAACCGTACCTCACCACCTCCATCTCGTTGATGTGAGGCGGAGTGAATGACTGCTCAAACATGGCTGACCGTGGACAGCGATGACCTTCGCCATCTGCCCGTGTATCAAGGCCACCCCACGCGGAGTACGACCCAATATGACGGAGGCGAGGGGATCCTCTCAACGCGTTTTCGCAACGGATGGAACGGTTTCGTACAATGGATGCAAGGCCACAATGCATCAGTGACACTGTTCGTGATTTCGGATTTACTTGAACAGGAAGATTTCTCCTCGCTGTTCAAAGATGCTCTGAACCAATTCAGTGGCCGACTTACCATTGGCTGTCACGGACATACCCATCGCTCTTGGTCGGCTTGGGGTGAAGACAAAGCGGGGTTTGCCGCCATGCTACGTGAGTCGACTGCTCTGCTCAAACATCATGCAGGTGAGGCTTTTCGACCCTATTTCCGAGCACCAAGCGGCTATGTAGCGCCTTGGATGGCGGAGGCTTTGGCAACGGCGGGCTACAAAGTAGACTCGTCGGTGAACCCATCCTGGCTGGTTCGGAAAAAGGCTGCAGGCCACAGGTGGAACGATGTGACGGAGGCGATGAACGCCAGCGGTTTGGTCGAACGCCCTTGGCTGACTGCATGGTCTCTACCGGTGAACGGCCCCGCTTTGTTCAAATTCCCTCTTTCACTTCTGGCTCGCCGTGCTTGGAGGCGTACCGGCCCGGCCTTGACCGAATCTGAAATGTACCGTGTTGAAAACGGGAAATACGACCATAGGACCGTATATTGTCACATTCTTGACTTTGCTCGAAATGAGGGAAGGTGGGTTCCTCCCCTCAACCTGCCTCGGGCATAGACCCAAGTAGAGCGACCCAGCATCAAGGGTTCATGGCCATCGTCAATCTTGAAGATAAATTTTCAATGTTTTCTGAGCATTGGACTCCAAAAGTGATTGCTGAAATGAACGATTATCAGTTCAAGTTGGTCAAGATTGAAGGCGAATTTGTATGGCATCAGCACGAAGATACTGATGAAGTCTTCATCGTGATTAAAGGAACAATGCACATTGAATTTGAAGATCATACTCTGACCCTTGAAGCCGGAGAAATGGTCGTGGTGCCGAAAGGCGTTCGTCACAAACCGTATGCTGAAGATGAATGCTGCGTGATGCTTGTTGAACCAAGAGGCGTGGTCAATACCGGTGAGGCCGCTGGTGACCTCACGGCAGAAAACGATGTATGGATTTGAATTTAGTTACCACGAGTGCCCGGGTCAAAATAGGTCGCTCCATCCCCTTTCGAATAGAACTCACCAGTGATTCCTTTTGCATTGAGTGATTGTTGGAGGGGCCCTCCTCGGATAAAATCTCGAATTGCTGTACCCCTGTTAAATCCGTGAATGAACAAAACAGTTTCCGATTCCTTTGATGCCTTGTTCGCTGCAGTTTTGATGCGTTCCTTCGCCTCGTGCAAGCCGATATCATGCAAGTCAACTTCACAACATCCTCCGCTCGGTGTAAACCCAACCGATGAAGCAGACTTGAGGGGTGTGGTTAACGTGTGTTTCCGCGGAGATGCATTGTGAGGTTTGCTGTTCCCATAGAGGTGACGATTGAGGCGATTTGCCTTCTTCGACATGTAAAGGTCTTTGCTTCAAGGCTATTTATGCCTTTATCGGAGGGTCAATCGACCCTTCATCAATCGCAGCAGCTCTTCTCAACAGGGTCTTGCGCACAGAAGCAGGTCTTAGCCGGCTTGATGGTGGCACGAGCACTGCGCTCTTCGTAGAGAGCCGAGACAGCAGCGAGTTCTTCTGCTGCGTCGCCACGAGCTTCAAGACAGAGTTTGAGGCCAAGCAGCCCCCACATGTTGTCCTTCCAGAGGTCGATGTCTGCTCGGTAGACGGCTTCGGCTTCCTCAACTTCGCCCTGTTCAAAGAGCAAAGCACCGAGGATGTGGCGAACAGGTTGCATTTGGCCCCACGGTTCGTTGTAGGCCAGGTTCAAGGAGAGGTCAACACCACGGCGTAGTTCATCAAATGCTGCGGTGAAGTCATGTGCCTCTCCGTTCGCCTTGGCGATGAATTGGCGTCGGTATTCAATCTCAGCTTCGAGAATAGCTGCGTTTACGTTGAGGATTGAAGGCCCTTCTTCGGGTGCTTGATACATCAAATTGTTGTGCATCACTCGTCCGGCGAGGGCTGGATTCTCAAGGGCTGCTTTGAACAAGACTTGCTCGGCTTCTGCTTCCGGAACCATGCCCTTTGAGGCGTAAGCGACACCACGAGCGTAATGCTGTGTTGCGATGGTGGCAGGGAATACTTCTGCGTCAGTGTAGAGCGGTTCTGCAATGATATCGTCCCACTTTCCAAAGCGGACCATGACGTGCCAGGGCATCGTAACGTAGGATTCAAGGAAAATAGCGCCCATTGGGATGATGCCAGCGAGCATGAAGTTGACACCGGAGTCTGCATCACCTGCTGGGAGTGTATCGACCGCTTTGCGGGCGTACTTCAGCGCAACCTCATATTGGCCGTCAAACATAGCACACCACACGATGAAGTGGTGGTTGTGCATTCGGTAAAACTTGTAAAATTGTGACTCGTTTCCAGTCAGTTCAACATACCTGTCGTCAGCTTCAACTGCAGCGATGTTGCAGTCGATGGCTTCCTTCCACTGACCGACCCATGCGTCAATGTGCGACGGCATGTGAACAAGGTGGCCAAGTCCGGGCATTGCTGTGCGGAGAAGGTCGGCTGCTGGAAGAGCCTTTTCGGGGAAGGGGGACAATTCCAGTGCGTGGCAGTAAAGGTGGCAAAGTGCTGGATGTACTTTGGCTTCGTCACTGCCTTCAAACGCATCTTCCATAATCTTGACCAGGAGGAGGGTGTTGTCGTCGGCAGGTGTGATTTCACCTGTAGCCGCATTCTTATCCCAAAGTTGCCAAGCCTTCAAATTCATGAGAGCCTCAACGTAAATAGCAGTCACATCCAAGTTCCCGTCGTATTTTTCATACAGAGGGGCCATGGCTTCGGCGAAGGCTACGTTAAGTTCAGGGCTGTTTCCCATGTTGAGGACTGACGGGTCAGCAGCATCTCGTGCTTCTGCTGAGTGGCGAGTTGCAAGAGCGGTAATCAGATCTTGTTCCAACTCTGAGCAGTCATCCATTACGGTAAGCGCTTGTTGAATCGCATCATGGCCAGATCCGAGTCCTGGAGCCCAATTGTAATTTGATGAAACACAATATGCGATTCCCCACCATGCCATAGCGAAGGTTGGTTCGATTTCAGTGCATTGAACAAAACAAGCAATGGCTTGTTCGTGATTGTAGTTGAGCATGTGGCCGAAGGCTTCGATATACATCTTTCGTGCTTCGTCACTTTTACACGTGACTTGAGTGGCAAAAAAGTAATTATTTTCATTTCCAAAGTCGTAATCTACGGGTGCAAGTGACATAGTTGGCCCTTTTCGGGTGCAAATATAACTCCTTGCATAGGAATCAATCAATGCTCTCATGTTTTATGACATCAAACCGACTTTATCTTGCCGGAATCTGGAAAATCGTGCATTCCGGTTGTTTTCGCAGCTCTTCAAAAAAAGCCCCAAACGGCTCAAAATTCACAGGTCAGTGATGTCGGTCCGCTCGCTTGAAACTTCGAAGTCCTTCTGCGCTTTATCATACACTTCAGATTTGATTTTACCTTCACGAACGAGGGAAGAAAGAGATGCTAAAGCAACTGCTTTTCCGTCAATTTCAAAGAATCGTCGCAACGATTCACGGGTGTCCGAGCGACCAAAGCCATCGGTGCCTAGGACGGTGAAATGTCCTGAAACCCACTGCCGAATCATGTCGGGGACCGCTGCCATGTTGTCCGAGACCGCAATGGTTGGGAGGTCTTCCTTGAGCAGCGTCTGGACCCATGGCTCCTGAGGAGGTTGACTGGGGTTGAGGCGGTTCTGTCGGTCGCAGGCTAAACCTTCACGTCGTAATTCCCCATAGGATGTAGCGGAATAAATTTCACAACGTACACCGTAGTTCTCGAGTTTCTCAACAGCATCCAAGACTTGTACCATGATGGGGCCCGATCCGATTAGGCGAACGACGGGTCCATCGCCCTTAGGAGCGCCACGAAGCAAATACATCCCCTTGATGATGCCTTCATCGACGCCTTTCGGCTTGGGAGGCATGGGGTAGTTTTCGTTGTAAACTGCGACGTAGTGAATGACGTCTTTGTTATGCTTGTACATCTCATCAATGCCGAAACGAATGATGGTGGCCAATTCGTAGGCAAAAGCAGGATCCCATGCGCGCACGGCTGGATTGGTGTGGGCCATCAACAGAGAGTGTCCGTCTTGGTGCTGCAGGCCTTCTCCGTTGAGGGTTGTCCTTCCGGAAGTTGCTCCCATCAAAAACCCGCGAGCGCGCTGGTCTGCAGCAGACCAAATCAAATCAGCCACCCGCTGGAATCCAAACATGGAGTAGAAGGTGTAGAAGGGAACAGTGGGGTAGAGGTGAGTGGAATAGGAGGTTGCAGAGGCAATAAAGGTCGATGTCGCTCCGGCCTCGTTAATGCCTTCTTCAAACAGTTGGCCTTTCTGGGACTCCTTGTACTTCATCAGCACTTT
>QQSD01000074.1 GCA_003602485.1 Candidatus Poseidoniales archaeon
GGCTTGAGGAAGCCCCAGAAACGCTCCATGGTAAAGGTGTCAGGTGAATTCCGGTAAAAGACCCACAAGACGCCAACAAAGATGAGTCCAGCCGCTAGTCCAATGGAAGTGAGGAAGATAATGAGTGCACTCGCGCTCGGGGCGGTAACACCTGCATTGATACCGGAGATAGCAAGATTGGCTTGATTCCACATGTCACCGCCAGAACCTGCTCCACCATTGACTGCGTTTCCATAAACGGTCATTTCCACATTGAGGTCGTCAGCAGCGGGTGCTGTCCATTCAAAGGTCCACGAGCGAACGGTATTTGCTTCGTCTGTGTGAGTGAGTCCTCCGTCCATGGTTTGACTGAGAGTTTCGGGGACGGCAGTGACGCTTCCGTGGGAAACGAGGATTCTGAAACCACCTGCACGGCCGTTCCAGTCGTCGCCACCATCGTCATAAATCTCCATCACATCGTTCACAACGGTAACGGTGAAGGTGTAGGTTTCGCTTGCGTTGTAGGTATCGGGCAAACCAACGACAACGACGCTTGTGTCAGCGGATGCACCGCCGTGGCATGAACAACCTTGGTCTCCCGCGGAGCCGATTCCGCCGGGGGCTGCAGTGAATTGAGGTGCTGCCATCAAAGCAACGAGAACGACACCGAGCAGTGCAATGGCGCGAGTTCGCATCAGTAATCGCCTCCACTGCTTTCGCCGTCAGACGTTTTCTTCACGCCTGTATCAATCGAACAATCTGTTCCTTCTGCAGCGACGATTTTGACTTGGCCGTACATCATGGAGTGTTGGTTGCCACAGTATTCAGCACAACGAATTGGGAATGTTCCGGGGTCATCGGCCATGATGGTCATGTAGGTGCCTCCTTCGAGACCAGGCACCAAATCTTCCTTGACCCCCCATTCTGGAAGCCAGAAGGAATGTTGGACGCCGACGTAATTTGGGTTGGAGTCGTCAGAAGGTTTGGAGTGCATCTCAAAGACAACATCTTCATCACACGGCAAAATCATGTCTTCGCTCAGTGCTGAGGAGAAGATGTGGCCTTCGGGAATGTGCATCCAGGTGTGAAGAACTGCGCCTTCAGCGTCGATGACTTCTACAACGGCCAACTCTCGAGTTTGGATGACAACCTCTTCGGTGCCCATCCCGGTCAATTGGTCAAGGGCAACGACTCCATCTTTGCCGGCGTTATCGTAGGTGGCATTGACTGCTCCGCTGGACCCAGCGTTGATGACCAGTGTTGTGCCTGACCAGTTGACATCAATGCCGGTCATGGACGGGTCGTCTTCCCAAGTGAGCGAATCTGCGTATTCGAATTCCCAGAACCACTGCTTGCCGTAAATTTTCATGTCATGAGCTTCGGCTTCGTCAGGGATGACCCAGACAGCAGTGTTTGAAGAGAGTGCGAGGACAAGCAACCAGGCAATAATGATGGTCGGAAGGACATAAAACAACGTTTCCACCGCAGTATTGTGGCGGTCAACTGGAAATGAACCCACTTCAATATGGTCAATGTGCGTAGTATCCGGCTCAACACCATCACGGTATCGCAAGATCGCCAAAAAGAGCCAACCGAAGGTGAAAATACCTACGATAATGGACCAGAACATGAATTTATCATAGAGAACAGTGAATACCGTATCTTCAGCGACCACACAACCACCCTGTCTAATGGGCAACATAGCCCCCCCTTAAGCGTTTGTCGGGAAGGGCTAGAATCGCCCCTCCTTTCCTCATTCACCCTACTTCTCAGCAGCCCCCTTTTTCGCGCACGGATTGATACAAAAAGGCCCTATTCGCGCACAGATTTTTCTCTTCGGCGAAAAGAAGCGGGCGATGCTAAAGAACCTCCTCTTCTTCATCCCATCATGGACCTTGGCGGATGCCTGACTTCAACCCTCGACGGGGCTGTCGTGTTGGATGTCGAAGTTCAACCCGGTTCAACCCGTCAGGGCGTGACCGGTTACAACGAATGGCGTTCACGTCTTTGCGTAGCGGTGCGGGCTGAAGCCAAACAAGGCAGAGCCAACAAGGCTCTCGTCCATGTCCTCGCAACCCAATTGGGACTTGAAACCGAACATGTTGAGGTCAGTTCAGGTCTTCGCTCCAAGCAAAAATCAGTACGAATCACCGTCTCAACGCATACCGAATTACTTGAGCGAATCAGGTCATTGTTGGAGGCACTTCAATGACGACATCCTTTCATGGGCCTGGACGTGGCTCCGCCAATGCAGAAGAACGCTGGTTGAAAGCAGCCTTCTCATTGGCCGAGTGCCGTCACCGAAATCGCGAGCATCCCTGCGCCATCCTCGTTGAAGGCCGTCGCGACCGTGAGGCCCTCGAGCGCCTCGGTTTTTCAGGTCCTATTGAGGTATTGAATCGTGGCTGGCGAGTTGATGATGTGTTGGTGTACTTGGTGGACACCTACGGTCGGCGCAGTTCAACGGATGGCGGCGCAAGCCTCGTCTTATTGATGGATTGGGACCGGACAGGAGGGCGCTTGCAGAGCACATGCCGAAGAAATTTGGAATCTCTTGACGTTCGTTTTGATGAAGACCTTCGTCGAACGCTCATGAAGTGTCTCAAACCAGAAACCACGGTTGTTGAAGGGCTCTCTGGCTTGGCTGAAGTTCTCAGGCCACTCATCGATGGCTACGATAGGTTCGAGGATGGCGCAGGCTGAGGCAAAGCGTCTTCTTTGACGGTGTTGAGAACCACGTGGGTGTACGAGCGCTCAACACCTTCCAGCGTGAACACCGTTTTCGTGAGATTATCGAGGTCCTCTCGGTTTTGAACGCGGGCGAGAACGATGGAATCCCAGTCTCCAGTGACGTCGTATACAGCAAAGACACGTGGGTCCGCTGCAATTTTTTGCTGCACATCGATCATCTTCCCTTTGAAAATACGCAGCCCGGCCATGACCGTCATCGACCAGCCAACATAGGCTGGGTTGAGTACGGCACTGTAGCCCTGAATTACTCCAGCCTCCTCAAGCCGCTTCAAGCGATTGGTCACCGTTCCTTGTGCAACCCCCATGTCGCGAGCGAGTTGCCGATGACTGGCCCGAGCATCTGTTTGAAGCAGCGCCAAAAGTTTGCGATCGGTATCGTCCAGTAGCATGGTACTCATACTTGCCTCAAGTCTCTTGGACTTCAACGCTTTCACGCGTCAGTTTCGCTTACGAATCCTTGTTGGAGATGTTGGGATGGGGCAGCCAAATGTGCTGGCGCCACGCCCCGAGTTCTTCAAGGTCAAGACCCACTTCCACATGGCAATCCTCTTCTTCGGCCTGCCGCAATGAGAGGGTGAATACCTTCTCTTCGTCGGGAAGGAGATTCGTTTTCGGAGGCCGACCCCGTAATGCCCACGGCTCCAAAACCTTCCAATCGGTGATGGAAAAGCCAGTGGCGCCTGCGTGAATTCGGACGATAATGGTCAAGAGGTCATCGGTTTTCCATGCTGTGGTGATGTGAGGAATCATCAATTCCCTTTGACGGGCATTTGAAACAACCGTAGCAGCGATAATGATGGCAATGGCAGAAAATGCAAGGGGCATCCATTGCTGACTCGGTGTTGTATGGAGATAAGGGGTTGGCAGGTGACCGTGACGCAACACCAGAAGTTCATGTTGCATGGTGGCATTGTCAACATCACCGAACAATGCGATGGTGTATGACCATCCAGCAGGTTCGTCCTCGAGGTCAACACCTGCTGCCTCCAAATGGTCAGCCGGCCATTCATAAACCACGCTTGAAGTGTTGAATGCCTGCAAGGAAAAGCCCACCTCAGGACGCATTTCCCGGACCAATTGAATGGCTTCACGCCCGTGATGGTCCCTTGCGATATCCTCTGTGAGAACAATGTACAGGAGGGCTTGATTGGAGAGGTTCACCAGCGGGGTGATGTCAAGATGGAATTGAACAAAACGAATGTTTTCTTCTCCCATGACCACTTTGACCTCTCCTTCCATTTCAACATCAACCCTATCGGGGTTGACTCGATGCTCCACAAGGTTGCTTTCGACATCAGTACTGATGTTCACGCCGAGATAATCTCGCCGGTAAATGCCGTCATCATCGGGCCAATTTGAACCCGTTTCTTCGCTCCAACACCACCAATTCCAACG
>QQSD01000075.1:0-4064 GCA_003602485.1 Candidatus Poseidoniales archaeon
TAGAGGGTGGAGCACGTAACCCGAAACAATTTGATGAACCCGATGACGATGCTCTTGATGAGATGGCAAAACTTCTCGGCGAAGATGACGATTCAGACGCTGACGCCTGAATCCTCGAGTTTGATCTCACGGCATTCTCCAGCGCAATCGAGTGTTCGATAGCCACCTTCTTTCGCCCTCCACAATCGCCAAATTTCGTAACCGTTGTTGCTCATATGCTCTGCTGCACGTGCAAGAATCGGTTCGTTTGTTGTTCCGCTCGCATCAATGCTTCCTTTTGAAATTAAAAGAATACAGATATGTGGCGGGGCCTCTTTTCTGAAACGTGAAATTTGTTCAAGACTGTCTTTTGGAATACGTCCCGAAGCCTCACACCAGTCATCGAGAACGACTAAGCCAACGCTTGGTAAGGAAGTTGCGGCTTCAAGAAGCGCATCAATGGCTCTGTCAAACCTGCCGCCAAAATTCATGGCGTGAAAGCGTGAGGATTCGACCAGAGAGAGATGTTCAAATAATTGAGAAAACCTTGAGGGATTTGGCATATCGGTTGATGCCCACAAGACACGTTTGCCACTCGCAATCGTGTTAGCAGCAAAATGAAGGCCGACCGTGGTGCCACCCGTGCTACCCTCCACCGCCAAGTGGATGTGGCGGCCTTTGAGGTCCATTTCCAATCTTCCCATGAGTGACGAACATTGGCAGAGGTGAATGAGTGTTGTGTATGGATGTAGAGTTCAAAAATGCTATGACCTCTGTCCCACTGGCTACGTTATGGCCGGCGAACTTCGTGACGGAGAAAGAATTCCTCGCCGCCCACTCCCAGAGTTTGAGGAAGCAGGAAGCTTTGCGGAGGCAATCAAACGCGATGGCTTCTTCGGTACGGCTCTTGAAGATAAAAACCAATACGGGCCCGTTGCCATGATGGTCTTGCTACTTATCGTGGCTGCTATCACCGGGGCCATCATTCGGTTTTTCGGAAATTAAGCGGAAACGCAGGATTCAATCCCCTTCTGAATTCGTATTCTTGGCTCGTCTGTTACGGCAAGTATCAAACCCCTTCGTTCTCAGCAATATTCCATGAGCGAAGAATCTGTGAATGTCGAAAGTCGTACATCCTCACAGGACAAGCGATGGACCATCATGGCGGCTCTACTAGGTACAAATACGGCTATCATGCTGTTTCAAGGGATTGAACAGGACAAAAACCCGAAGATGATCCGTGAATTGGCGCTTTCTATAATCGCTGCTGCTCTTCCCTTCCAAGCCATCTATTTTCTCATTTATACCTTCCTTTTGGAGCATGAGAAATCACTGCCGCAAGAACGAATTCGGAAATTGGATTTAGCCTCAGGTCTGTGCCAGTTGGTGGCTTATGCATCCCTCATCGGTGTCGCCCTCATGTGGTACGACCTCTCAGTCTGGGTCGGATTCTCATTTATTGTATCCTCTGTATTGGCTATTGTTCTCATTCGAACCGTCATGAGTCGAGTGGAAACCGATGACGGCATCAACCCTCCTGCGGCATAAATGTCAAAGGATGGAAAGGTAAGGTTGATGAAGCGAGGCTTCTGCCTTGAATTATGGCATTCTGTCCGTTGGATTACCGATATGGTTCTCAAGATTTCAAACACATTTGGTCCGAATTGGGACGGCATGAACGCCAACTCGAGGTTGAGCGTGCACTCATTTGGGCACATTGGCAACTCGGCCGTGTAACAGAAGACGATTATAATGCAGTGAAAGCGATTTCAAATCCGACCTCAGTGACAAAGGAACGAGTCTCTGAGATTGAAGCAGAAACACGCCACGATATCATGGCGTTGACCAAAGCAATGGCCGAAGCAGCAGGGGAGGCCGGATGGTGCATTCACCTCGGAGCAACCTCAAACGACATTGTGGACACCGCAGTCGCCCTTCAATTACGAGATAGCATCGTTCTCTTGCGTGAACAATTGTGCAGCCTGATCGGCATATGTGCTGACGTGGCCGAACGTGAGCGGGACACGGTGATGTTGGGTCGTACTCATGGTCAAGCAGCAGTCCCCATCACCTTCGGCCTGAAGGCTGCAGTCTGGTTGGACGAACTTCGTCGTCAGTTGATTCGTCTCGATGAGGCATCGCCCCGTATTTCTGTGGGGAAGTTCCTCGGTGCTGTTGGAACTGGGGCAGCCCAAGGCGTGAATGCGAGGGAATTGCAACGGCTTATTTTGACACATCTTGGATTGGGTGTGCCTCTGGCTACAACCCAAGTTGTTGGACGAGACAGATACGTGGAATATGTTTCTTGGCTGGCAAATGTCGCCACCTCCTGTGAGAAGATTCTCCAGGAAATTAGAAATCTACAACGTTCTGAACTCGCTGAAGCTGGTGAAGGGTTCGACGTTAAGAAACAGGTAGGCTCTTCCACCATGGCGCACAAGAAGAATCCAATCAAATCAGAAAATGCCTCTGGTCTCGCTCGTATTGTTCGAGCATTCATCATCCCTACATACGAAAATGCTCTTCTTTGGCACGAGCGAGATTTAGCGAACTCAAGCAGCGAGCGTTTCACGCTTTCGCACGCATCTGCTCTTTGCGAAGATGTCATGGCCAAGACGCGTGATGTTTTGACCAATATGTGGGTTGATGCAGAGCGATGTCTCGAGAACATTGCATCGCAACGTGGTTTGGTCATGGCAGAAAAGGTGATGATTGAACTCGTTGACTCCGGTATGCCACGTGATGAGGCTCACGAAGTCCTCAGAGCAGCTTCCTTTGAGGCTGTTGAAAAGAAGGAAGAACTCATTGATGTCTGCAGTCGTACTCCTGAAATCGCAGCAGCATTTACTGCAGAAGAGTTGGAAGCGATGTTCAATCCACTGAATCACGTTGGCGTAGCCGGAGAACTCGTTGACGAAGCGGTTGAGCTCGCACGTGCGGCTATTCAATGAATGGTCAACATGCCACGCACTCCATCCCAGTGAGAAGTGGTGTCCACCTCAATGACTCCTTCGTGGTGTGGACCCGACAGTACAAGTGTTTCGTATTCTCCGCCTTCGCCCTCTACGTTGAACCTGTACTGTTTCGAGAGTTGGTTGAGTTCCTCAACGGAGTTGGGCGTGAGGACATGGCCGAGCCATCGTTTATCCAAACCCTCTGCACTGATTCCAGTAAGCATGATTTTGAATCCATGTTCCACCATTCCCCGTAAGTGTGAGTAGCCGTTTTGATGCCATAACGGCGTCCAACTGATAAGGTCCAAGGATTCTGCCATACGTTCAAGTCGAGATTTTTGATAATCTGAGCGTAAAGCACCTGAAACGAAACCATCAATCTCAAGCAACTCTAATACTCCTGCCAAATCCTCAATATCTTGAGGTGTTTCTCCAGGTGTTTGAACAGAAATCCACGGGATTCCAGCGAGTGCAGCTTGTCGTTCAACGATATGGGTACTTGGTATCTGAAACATCGGTGAATCATCGCCTTGTATTTGGACGGTAACGAGTGCTACAACTGTCCAGCCCTGACATTGAGCCCACCACCACGCTGCGGCTGAATCTTTTCCCCCGGAAGAGAGTACGGCAACTCGCATGGTCAATGCCTGTCATTCCTCCTTCAATACCGTGTTGTCAAGAAAGGGTTCATACGAGTCGGGCAGGTTCAACCAGTGGGGAGGGCATCATCCCGATTGACCCTCATGCTCATAAAGTGTCACCCGAACGAAGGAAATGAGGTTATACTATGCAACCAAGCGGAAGAGGATACGACCACGGAATTACAACTTTTAGCCCAGATGGACGATTGTTCCAGGTGGAATACGCACGTGAATCAGTCAAGCGCGGTACGACCACTGCTGGTTTGAAATTCAAGGACGGGGTTGTCCTTGTTTGTGACAAGCGCATCATCAGTCGTTTGATCATCCCAGAATCCATCGAAAAGATGTTCAAGATTGACGGTCACGTTGGCGTTGCCACATCCGGCCTTGTTGCCGATGCACGTCAACTCGTAGCCCGTGCTCGTGTTGAAGCACAAGTCAACCGCATCACCTATGGTGCTACGGTGCCAGTTGATGTCCTTGTCAAGAA
>QQSD01000075.1:4137-5780 GCA_003602485.1 Candidatus Poseidoniales archaeon
GGCGTTGATGACAACGGCATTCATCTCTACGAAACCGACCCGTCTGGTGCTTACCAATCCTATCATGCTGGAGCAATCGGTAGTGGGCGCAACACTGTTATCGAATTCTTTGAAGACAACTGGAAGGAAAACATGACGCTCAATGCAGCCATGAAACTCGGTCTAGAAGCTCTACGTTCAGCAAATGATGCTGAATTGAACCGAGACGCAGTTGAAGTCACAGTTGTTGATTCAAGCGGGTACCGCGTACTCGACCGTGGCGAAGTCAACAAGCAAATTGACCGTCTCAAGCCCCTTGAAGACTGAGGGTTAGGTTCATACACGCCACCTCTCATGTCAAAGTGAGGGGTTCCATGGTAAGTTTAGACGATTCAGTTCTTGCACGGCTTGAAAAAGGTGGCAAACGCTACGAAGTTCTCGTAGATCCAGCACTCGTAGAGATGTTCAAGGAAGATTCCACATCTGTTGAGATTGATGATTTTCTTGCTATTGATGAAGTATTTCACGATGCTCGGGATGGCGAACGTCCAACAGAAGAAGCCATTGAACGTGTCTTTGGCACGCAAGATATTACGACCATCACTCAAATCATTCTCGAAAAAGGATCCATCCAACTTACAACGGCTCAACGTAAGCACATGGTAGAGCAAATGCGCCAAAAAATCATCCATCACATTCACTCGCAGGCAGTTGACCCCAAAACCAAATCTCCACACCCGAAAACTCGCCTTGAATTAGCACTGGACGAATCTCGTTATTCGGTTGATCCGTTCAAACGCCTTGAGGAGCAAGTGAAGGATGCTATTGCAAAATTGAAACCTTTGATTCCTCTTTCGTTTGAAACCGTCCGTCTCGCCTTCAAGGTTCCAGGTTCTGCATACGGCAGTGTCCACCGAGAACTTCGTGCCTATCAGCAAAAAGAAGGTTGGCTAGAAGATGGTTCTTGGGCCTGTGTCATTGAATGCCCAGCCGGAATGAAGGCTGATTTGATTGGTCAAGTTATGCGCCGTAGTTCTGATGCCGAGGTCAAAGAACTCAACTCTTGAACATGTGCCGCTTAGGGTGGCCTTTATCATGGGTCGGCGGCTCGCCGGGTTTGGAGAGAAAAGAATGTCCCAAGGTCAGACCGGCGCCGAGCAGCGCCTCGTGACCCCGGGTATGGTCATTGGACCATCCGCCGGGAAGCGTGCAGGTAGCGGAATAGTTACTGCTGAAGAATCAATGATTGCAACCCAACTAGGTTGGTTGCGAGAACTCAACAATACCGTATCCATTGACCCGATCAATGCAGCATACATGCCTCGCTCAGGCGACCTCGTCGTTGCTACGGTGGCAGAAGTTCGCAACAATCTCTGGTTCATGAATATCAACGGTGCCTTCCAAGGTCTCCTCCCTATGTCCCTTGCTCCATGGAAAGTTGAGTTTGGAGCAGCACGCCAACACATGGATGTCGGCAATGTTGTTCTGGCTCGTGTCCAAGAAGTCGATGAATGTCACAACGTCGTTTTGACGATGAAAGGTGTCGGTCTACGACGCTTGAACCAAGGCACGGTCGAGAGTATCCCGGTACAACATATTGACCGTGTTCGCGGAGACAGCAATGCACTCTTACAACGCATGCGTGAAGCATGCGACTGCCGAAT
>QQSD01000076.1 GCA_003602485.1 Candidatus Poseidoniales archaeon
ATCGACCCCGTATCATGGGAAGAGAATTTCGAAATTGGCGAAGACGGCATGATGGACGCTGAAGATACACCCGGTTTCACCCTCGTGGCTGCATCAGCCGCTATCGGTATGGCGATGTTCATCAATCAACGTCGCTACGAAGAAGCCGACGAATAAGTGATTCAAAGAGCACCAAGAAGTGCTTCTGAATTGAGTTCAACGTCAACTCGGTCACCGGTTGTGAAATTGATCAGTCGACCCATCCCTGCTTCAAGGTCTATTGATTTGACGACCAGAAGGTGCGTGGCTCCAATGCCTTCGGTCCATTTGATGATGCGACCGTAATTCTTCTTACTGAGCAATAGTTCAACCCGTGCACCTGCTTCACGCAGTGAGGCAACCAGTGGCAACAAGGGCATCGGGTCTGCCTTCTCGGGAGCGATGGCAATGTAGGGGCGTGTATCGGTTTCACCGGGAACCGCTTCCTCTCTTCCATCTGCTTCCGCTTGGGCTTCAAGAGCCAAGAGAACGCGGTCAAAGCCCAGTCCGAAGCCGCAACACGGATCTAAGTCAGGCAAGCCAAAGAGATGGAGCAATCGGTAGGAACCTCCACCAAGAATCTGGCCTTCACCACCCAATTCCTCAACCTTGACTTCGAAAACCATTCCCGTGTAATAATCCAGTCCTCGGGCAACTGTGAGGTCTACTGCCAAGGAGGGAGGGGCTGGCGCAAGAGCGGACAAGGCCTCGAGGGTCGTCTCCAATTCATCCAGAGCGTCGAGTGATACGCCTTCCATGCTGGAGAGAAGTTGACGGGCTGGTTCGAGCGTTTCAACGCCTCCTTCGAGCGAGGCAAGAGCTCGCAGCGGTTCTGCGTGAGAAGGGTCAAGGCCGTGCGATGAAAAGAGAGCAGCAAGACCCGTATCGTCTCCTTTGTCAAGCAGGCGCATGGCGCTGGCGATGGGTGGTTCACCACTTGCGTTGTCGACTTCGCTCGAAAGTCCAAGGCCGAGCAGTGCATCCTTGAGCACGCCCACGTGACCGATGCGAACCTGCCATCCCTTCAGTCCCGTAGCGTGAAGCATGTTCACGGCCAAGGCAAGAACTTCGGCTTCTGCCAAGGGGCCCTTCACGCCGATAAGTTCCGCTCCGTATTGGAAAAATTCTCGGTATCGCCCTGTCTTGAATTCCTCATAGCGATAGCACTGGCCGTAATAGGAGAGGCGGAGAGGTTTGGTGTCGTTGCGCATCTCTTCTGCCACCATGCGCATTACTGGCGCCGTGAGTTCGGGTCGAAGCGTGAGTGGACGGTCGCCTTTATCGTTGAAGGCGTAAAGTTGGTCGATGACGCCCTGTCCTGACTTTGCAGTGAACAGGTCAAGAGATTCGAAAACAGGCGTTTGAACACGGTCAAAACCGTGGCGTTGAGCGACATCTTCCAGCAGGTGTTCGAGGGCCAAACGTCGTTTCATCGCTGCTGGAGTGAAATCCCGAGTTCCACGTGGTCGCTGTACCATCAATCTCTGCGAGCCGTCAAGGCTTCATCACCCCTTCGCATGAAAATCACTCGAGCGGGCCTTTCAGGGCTCACTCTTCTTCCCACGAGGTTTCGCCCCAGTGGTCGTCAGGAAGGGGTGTATTCCAGCGTACGACGCCGTCATCAAGTGGGGGTGGAGAGACCGCATCATCTGTGGCATCTGAGGCTGGAGGTTCAACCTGAGGTTCTGAAGGAGACGAGGATGGGGACAACGGGAGGGATTGTTCAATCGTCGTTTCATCAGGCAGGTCCGGAAGGTCAGGTGCCTGTGGGACTTCGGGAACTTCGATAATGTCTTTCTCAGCGATTTCATTGAGTTTGTCGATGAGTCCCCAATCGGGCGCTTCTGCAGAGGCCTGTACGCCTTGGTCTTGGCGAACTTGGACGAGTTCGTCCACCGCAAGAAGGTCATCCACATGGAGGTCGGATTCGGTCAAATCGCTGCCTTCCTGAATTCGGTGGGCTTCGTTTTTGTCGGTCGCATCTTGAGCAAAGGACGGGGCGGCCTGAGCAGGTTGTGAGGCTTCATTCAAACCCAAGGACTTCCATGCCTCACTCACAATTGCTTGTTCAGGAGCGATGGAGCGGGCTCGCTCTTCGGCCTTACGACGTTCATAGATTGCTTTTTCTTCGGCCTCTGTTTGCTCAGCCTGCATTTTTGCTTCCACTTCTTTCCAGGTTTTCCGCTCTGCTTTGAGACGGTCTTTTTCTTCTTGACGCTCAATCATCAGAGGCGTGGGCTCATCATAGCGTTTCCAAAAGAAGTAACTAAGCGCAATAAAAACCAGCGAAACGATGAGGCCAGTGATGAGCGTATCCCACAACTCACTCATGGCTGCTCACCTTCGTTCAACCAGCTAATTCTGCATCCATAGCGGCATCGGGTGACAGATGTTCGAAGCCGGGAATGATATCGCCAACCTGGCCGACGAGTTCGTCAGAGCCACCTGGAAGGTCCGAAATGTCCACGTCTGCACCCTCTGGAATGTTACGGAACAAGGGACGTGCGATGAGGAACTTGTTGAGCAGCATGAAGGTGGTGGCAACAACACCCCAGAAGAGGAGAATGATGCTCAATCCCTTTGGATTGCTCGGGTTCCAGACGTCTTCGGTATTGGCGATCATGTCGGTGAAGTAGGAACCCATGAGCACAATAAACAAGATGGGGAAGGCGATGTAGATGAGGACATCCCACCAGCGGCCGACTTCCAAATCATTGTCACCCGTGTTGATGAAATCGTCACGGAATGCGGACACACCAAAGCCAAGGTATCCAGCGAAGCCGTCGGGGGCTGTTCCAGCATCAACTTCACTTCGCCACTTCACGTAGCCATACTTCCAAATTGAGAAGGCGATGAACAGACCTGAGAACATGAGGCCGTAGCCCCATATGTGGTCTTGGACTTCCAAGAATTCAGGGAAGGCCACACCTGCTCCGTCGAGTTTGACCCAGAGCACAGCAGAGGGAAGTCCAAAGAGGAAGAGAGCGATACCGGTGATGAGAACCGAGCGTTCACGTTCGTAGCCGTGGTCAACGAAGTTTCGCACGCAAAGTTCAACGGTTGAAATCATCGAGGTCAGGGCTGCAAAAGACAGAGCCAAGAAGAAACCGGCCATCATGAACAGAGGGCCAATCGTGCCTCCTGGTGCCTGAGCAAAGACTTCGGGTAAGGCGAGGAAGGTGATGGCAGATGAACCGCCTGTGACGGTGGCCAAGGGGTCGGGATTGACTGCAAAGATTGCCGACAAAACAGCGAGTCCAGCGATGATGGAGATGCTGTTATTTGCGAGCCCCATGGTAAAGGCGTTGAGAACGGTGTCCTCGTCCTTACGCATGTAGACAGCGTAGGTGATACACATACCCATCCCAGCCGAGCACGACCATGCCGATTGGGAAAGTCCGTTGATCCAAACCTCCGGCTCAAAGAGCATGTCAAAGTCAACCGTGAACATGAACAGAGCCCCGTCGAGTGTACCGTCAGAGAAGTCCATCCACAAGGAAAGGAAGAGAGTGAGGAAGAGCAGTGCGAAGAGGGAAATCATCAGGTAGAAGTTGACCTTCTCAATCGCCTTTGCACCCTTCCAAATGGCACCGAGTACCAATAGAATAACTATGAATTGGAAGAAAATAACCTGACCTGGCGACTGAAGGAAGGCATTCCATACTTCGGTGGTATCCACATCTTCTCCGTTAAGAGCCCCGGTAATTCCGAGTTGAAAGTACTTCAGCGTCCATCCAGAAACGACCGCATAGTAGAATCCAATGGCGGTTGAAATCCAAGCCGTCCACAGACCCATCCAAGCAAATCGTCTTCCGGCAAAGATTCGGAAGGTTCCGATGGTTCCAGTTCTGCTGCGCTTGCCCATGGCATACTCTGCAATAACCAGAGGGATTGACCATATGAACAGGAAAAAGAGCCACGGAATCAGGAATGTCCCTCCACCGTTTGCACCGACCATACGGGGGAAACGCCAGATATTACCGGTTCCGATTGCGGCTCCGATGGATGCGAAAATAAGACCGAGACGGCCGTTGAACTGGTCACTTTCTGCCATTCATCTCACCTCGATTAAGCCATCCCTTCCCCTGAAGTTTCAGCGATAAGAATCGAATCAGGGTGGTCGTCTTCATAGAGTTTGATTTCATCCTCGTCCGTTAGCATGATTCTGAGGGCAACGGCAAGTCCACCCCATACGAAGGTGGCAACAAGGGTGAAGGTGAACAAGGCTCCAGCAAGACTGCCGAAGGCTGCCCTGTAGGTGACGTCAAGGACATAGTAGGAACCGTCTGACGGGTAGAGGAACAAATCTGCACCACCCAAGGTCGATACCATTGCCTTGTAGTGCACTTCGCCAGTTGCTGTTTCAGACACGGGCAACATGGCTCGCAAGATGGTTCCATTGCCGTCTGGTAGTGAGCATGATTGGTCAGAGACTGGCTTTACGTCAACTGTTTCCCAAGGCGTAGTAGACCACTCGCGGGGTCCGAAATCGCTTTGCAATCGGCTTGGTTTAACTTGACGCCACTTGATTTTGGTATCTTCGGTGCTGTAGGGGAATTGACCGGACACACAAAGTTCAACGGGGATGTTTCCTTCTTCTGGAATGCTGAGCTGACTCGGTTCTTTGAGGTAGTTTTGTTGTGAGATGTTCGCGATGGCGAGGTCAGCACGCTCACGAGGACTGTCTGCAATCTCAGCGATGTAAAATCCAGTTCCAAGGTTGCGAACGGCGATGTGGTCGATGTCGTCTTCATGTTGGTGGAAGGCCGTTCCAATTTCCGAGGTATAACAGTAGGAACCGTGAACGCCATAATGCCAATCGCAGAAGTCACCCGAGGTCGGGTAGAGATCCGAGGACTGAAGGTTGGCGTAATTGGTCATGTCTGCCATCTGTTGTCCGTGGTAACGAAGTTGAGCGTGGTCGGGGCTTTCACATCCCGTGCAGTGACCCCAGGGGTAGAGAATGAGTTCAGAGTAGGAATGGTGCGTCAAGGTGGCCTTGAATTCGCTGGAACCATCGCCCACGTCGTCGTTCATTTCGGTCAGGTCTTGGATGAATTTGGTCTCGGGCTCGGAGTTACCTCCCCACCAGTCTTCGTCGGTCACACCGTCAGCGTCGTCGTCTTTGCCGTCGACGTGGTCTTCGTTAATCTGGCCGTCCCCATCGTTATCCCGGTCGTCCACCGGGCCGTTGTAAACGTCGTTGTTAGAGCCGTCCAGCTCACCTTCTGCTGGAGAACATGTTCCGGGAATCAACGGGCCTGTTGCACCAAGTGGAGCACCCCATTCAAACTGATAGTTTCTGTTCAAGTCAACGCCATCACAATCCTCGTCAACCTCTTCTTGAAGGTCGGGGAGCGGTGTAACACCGGTCAACGTGTTGTCACGTAGATTCTTTCTCCAGCCACCGCTGGGGCATGATTCCCATGCAGGTGCCGGGCAGAAGACTTCACGGTCGTAGATATTACCGTCCACGTTGAGCATTGGAATCAAGTAAATCTCTCGTGAATTAACGAGGTCCGTGATGAATTGTTCTGAGTAATCTTCGTCTACACCGTGGTCGCCCGGTCCGCAGGCTTGTCCGTCACCGTTGGAATCTTGATGTTCAGCAGCAAGTGCGAGGCAGTCGCCATCGTCATCGAGAATGCCGTCATTATTTGCATCGCCCCACGGGTCTTCGTCAACCAGGCCGTCACCATCGTTGTCGTAACCGATGTTGTTGTAGGAGAAGGCAATGACTTCCATCTGCATGATGGCCACTGTGTAGGACATCCATTCACGGGCGTGGTGGTTGCCAACGATCATGACGTCGTGACGGTCGGCGTAGTTTCCATTGTCACCGACGAATTCGTTGTATTCGCCGCCCTGCACGTCCCCAGTAATCTTCATCCATGGTGAAGCATGACCGTAGTACCAGCCTTCGTAGGCGTTGGCCGTGACCTGTTCGCCCCGGGCATTGGTGCCTCCGTTCATGCCTTCGTGGAATTCAAAAATTTCAGGATTGTCTTCTGCAAGGCGCTGCATTCGTACCTTCATGGTCTCGTAGGTATGATACTCTTTGAATTGCAAAATTCGTTCGTCAGCGTCCGCCCAAGGGAAGATGTTGTTGATGTAATCTTCAGACCAAATGCTCTCTGGTGAAACACCAGAGGCTGGTTCTTGAGCATAGGCATGTTCTGCCACTGGTGCAGCGAAAGAAAGCAACAATGGGAGGCAGATGAGGAAGCCCAGCGTCGGGCGAGGAGCAGGTGAGCGAGGTGCTGCGAGCGCGGTTGGCATCATGCTATCGTCTCCCCCAACCCGCCTCACCTCTTCAAGCGTTCGTGTTCTTGAAAAGCAGACAAATCTGAATGACTCGGCTCGTGAGGATGGGCGGGGAGGGAAAGAAACAACCCACATGACCTGCTGGGTGAGCGCATGGAGAGCCTCTGGGACCCTGCCGCAGATTCAGCCCTGCGCAACGAAGTAATCGGGTTTTCGAACTTCACATTGTTGGCAATTCTGTGCTTGTTTGTGTTGATTCTCATTGTTCGACTCATTACCATGCGCATCGCACCCACCGTGCTACGAACCATCATTCGCTCTGAAGCCATCACAAGTAAAACCGTTCGGAATTCTGACAAAGCGCTGGGTACTGCTGCTGGCGTTGGAGTGGCTCTGGTCATCCTGAACATTATGATTGAGGACATGGAACGAGTTGGTTCACCCGTCCTTATGCCGCCATTGGCTGCAAGTTTCCTTCCCGGATTGCTTCAATTCATCATCGCCATCGCCGTCGTAGTATGGGCGTTCAGGCTCATCAACATCGTTCAAGACATCGTTATGCTCTTCGACAAAGATGAGACCTTGGACGGTACGGAAAAGACGCTTATTTCGGCCATGCAAAGCACCTTGCGCTTCTTCATCATTTTCGTCGGTGCTGTCTTCATCGCCGACTCCATGGGCTTCGACCTCACCTCGCTGATCGCCGGTCTCGGTATTTCCGGTCTCGCACTCGCACTTGCAGCAAAGGACTCAATCTCCAACTTCTTCGGTGCCATTACCGTTCTGCTCGACCGCCCCTTCAAGGTCGGCGACTGGATTGTTGTGGGAGGTGCGGAGGGTGAAGTGATTGAAATCAATCTACGCACCACCTTGATTCGAACTTCTGCTGACACCATCATCACCATGCCAAATGCCAACCTCGTTAACTCTCCAGTGGAGAATTGGGGCAAGCGTCGATGGCGCCGGTGGCAGACTCAGCTCCACCTTGACATCAACGCCGATGGTGATGCAGTGAACTCCTTTTGCGAGCGTGTCCTGCAGGGCATTCGTGACAATCCAAAAACGCTCAAGAAGGAAGCATCCTTCTGTCAAGTCAGCATGATTTCAGCCACGTCGCTTGACGTTGATGTCAACCTGTACTGGGACGTATCTGGTGGTGTTGAAGAGCGGGAAGAGCGGGCCAAGTTGATCATTCAAATCAAGAATATCGCTGAAGACCTCGGCATTGATTTCTACGACGGCCGCATTCGCCAGCAACGCTGAATCAATACGGCGACGGCAAACGACGCTGATAGAGCAAATGGCCGATTCCAGCCATTGCAAGCATCGTCACAATCACTGCTCCGGGAAGTCCAGACCAATTTTGAGCATCCCACGTGATCACCGCAGTGGCCAATGCTCCCCACAAACCGGTCTTTCTCATTCCGTGCACGGTCCGTAATTCACCCAAGCGTGCTTGTATGCGAGAAACATCGTTGAGCCAACCTTCGCACTGCTTCACCTGTTCATCCAAACCGTAAGCACGTGCTTCGGCCAGCATCAAAAGAATGGCTTCGTACCTCCAAATCCAAAGCCCACCGTTGACCGTTGATATCGATGAAGGCGAACTCCAAGCGGGAGGGAGATGACGCCCCCAAACTTCGTAGAAGTCTCGTCGCTCATCGGATGAATCAAAGCCCCCAACCAATGCCAAGCGTTGTTCAAGCCGTCCCATCATGGCTGCTCCCGGCAACCGCTCGTCTTCACACAGAAGATGGTCCATCAGAGGTCTTGGACCTGGAATAAACTGGATTGTTCGGGAATTTTTGACCACCAGAGAAGCGTAAACTGAGGGCAATCCAAGCACGTTGCGCGTGTGTGGGGCTCGCCAAAGTGTGGTTGTTTTGAGATTGCCTTCAATGGATTTCAGACGGTCGTTCCATCGGCGTTCTGTGTTCGGTGTGGCAAAGGAGGCAAGGTGTTTGTGAAGTTGCCCCAAGCCGTCAGCAAGCATGTGGGGTTGTTGAGACTGTGCGGGTTGGTAATCGTGGTGAGGATAGATGACAGCCATGTCACCCCCTTCGAGTTTCATACCCCCAATGGGCATCAAAAGAGGGGCATTGCTCAAGGCTTCATGCCACGGTTGAAACAAGGCCAAGGTAGAGACATCATAGCCGGTTTGGAAAGGGAAAAGATGAGCGATGAATTGACCGTCAAGGTCCACGATAACGCTGTGGCGGGTATGCTCAAGAAGATGCACGTTGTTGACTTCGCTGGGCCACTCACCCCAGGTGGCATTGGAGGGTTGGTTCCACCATGTGGATGAGGTTGCAGCGGTCCAATCCCAGCCGTAAAAGCGCCCCCAAGGACTTGGCAGGCCTTCGCTGAAGATAGAAGGGTCGTAGGCTTGGTCGGTGAGGCCGGAGGGAAACCAAGGCGGGACATCGCTGCCCGTTGAGCCCTTGAATGCCCCTTCCTCCATGCCCCTCCCACACCTCAGCGCCCTTCAAACATGACGGAACGCACCTTCAATGATGGAGGGGAGTAATCAAACACTGTATGCGCTGAGGTGTGAAAGGGGCGGACCGTGGGTATCTCAGAACGTATGGGAGACGTGCTCGGCCTTGCGGTCGAGGCTAAACTCCTTCGTGAGGTGCAAGAACACTCTCTGCAAGTCAACCATCTCGCCATCATTATGGACGGTAATCGGCGCTTCGCATGGCGCAGCAACCTCGCCACGGGATTGGGACACCGAATTGGAAAACAAAAATTAGAACGCGTGCTCGATTGGGTGCTTGAATTGAACATCCCATGGTTCACCGTTTACGCTCTATCAACTGAAAACCTCAGTCGCCCCAAAGAAGAATTGGACGTCCTGTTTGACCTCTACGTCGAGGGGCTTCGTGACATTGCAGACGATGAGCGCATTCACGAACACAAGGTGCGCGTGAACATCATCGGCCGACGAGAGCTCCTGCCCGAGCGCGTCAACGATGCGATTGACTATGCTGAATCAAAAACTGCTGACTACGACCGATTTGTGTTCACCGTTTGTCTTGCTTACGGCAGTCGTGAAGAGATGATCACAGCCATACAGAGCATCGCCAAAGATTTCGCTGCTGGCGATATTAGCCTCGAGGCCATCGACCAGCAAGCCGTTTCTGACCGCCTCTATACTGCTGACATGCCCGACCCCGACCTTGTTATTCGAACGAGCGGAGAGGAGCGAATTTCCAATTTCCTCTTGTGGCAGATGGCGTATTCCGAACTCTACTTCACCGATGTCTTTTGGCCATCCTTCAGCAAAAAGGACCTGCTCAAGGCAATACGGACCTTCCAAGACCGAGGACGTCGCTACGGTGAATGACATGTCGACCTGTGATGAGTGCAACGGATGGCTCAACCCCGCCTTGGCAGCAGACGCTGCGGTGCGACGGGGAGATTCTGTACTTCTGATTCAACGTAAACACCCGCCCATGCAGGGTGCTTGGGCGCTGCCTGGGGGTTTTGTAGACCAAGGTGAAGACCCTCTTCATGCAGCAATTCGAGAACTCAAAGAGGAGACGGGCTTGGACGGCCATTCGCCAACGTTACTCATGGTGATGGGCGAACCTGACCGCGACCCTCGGAAGCACATTGTGAGTATCGTCTATGAAATCTCGGTCAGCGATGAACAACTACCGATTGGAGGCGATGATGCCGCAGATGCAAAATTCTGGCCTATTGAAACGGTATTCTCTGGTGAACTCGAACTTGCTGGTGACCATTTGCAAATCCTCACCAATTGGCTGAAAGGCTGACATCATGAAGAGTGACTTGATCAGTTGTAGTTTTCACTGGGCTGGAGTAATACACGGATGAAAATCTGTGAAACGGCAACGACAGCGAAAATTAAAGCCGCAACAAGAGCAATCATTGCGCCACTTCCAGTATCCAGTTCTGCAGAGAGATAAAGCCCCAAAAACACAGACGAAAGTCCAAAGACTTGAGACCATATCAAACACTGGCGGAAACTTCGACCAATGAGCTGGGCAGTAGCTGCTGGCGTTACCAAAAGGGCCGTGACCAATAAGGTCCCTACAACCTGCACCATGCTCACGACAACGGCTGCAGTCGTGATACTGAACAAGAGACCAATGTTCTGAACAGGAAGTCCTTGGATTCGAGCAGCAACAGGGTCAATCGTTACCGCGAGAAGACCCGTTCTAAGGAAGGCAAGAACGATGAGTGAAAGAAGGCAAATCAAGGCAATCAAATCAAGGCTGGCTTCATCAATCAATAACAAATTTCCGAACAAGTAACCCTCAATGTCAGTGGTGATTCCACCTCCGCCTAGGCGCAGGATAACAAGGCCCAAGGCCAGCATTCCCGTGAGGAAAATCGCAATTGAAGCGTCCCCTGTCAGCATTTCACGACTTTGCATTTCGTGGATGAGAATGGCGGCAGTAATGCTGAACACCAAGGCGTACCATAGCGGTGAAGTCGCACCTAATACGACACCAACTGCTACACCTCCAAAGGATACGTGGGCAAGTCCATCTCCAATCAAGGCAAGGTGTTGAATCAGCAGATAGGTTCCCAAAATACCTGCAACGATGGTGACCAACACTGCGGCAAGAAGGGCACGTTGAAACAATTCCATGGTGAAGAAATAGGGGAAAATATCACCAGGCAAGACGGGGGCAACCGTCTCCATAAAAGGCGAGACTATGTCGAGTAAAAAGATCCCTAGGCCCATCACTCTTCCTCCTTATGAATAGCATGAGCGAGGCCGTGAACAGGGCCGATGCCGCGCAGGTCAGCGAGTTCCACCAAATCGGGGAAATCTTCCGTATCTCCGTCAAAACGAATCGTTTCCTCGAGGAAAACCATTCGATGCGCCGTTTGACGGATGGCAGCCAAATCATGCGAGACCATGAGAATGGTTTTCCCCTCATTGTGACAGAGTCCGTCGAGCAATTTAAGCAATGAATTCCGAGCATCTCGGTCAATTCCAACCAAAGGTTCGTCCAACAAAATAAATTCTGCTTTGGAGGCGAGTGCGCGGGCGATGACTGCTCGCTGGCGTTGCCCGCCAGACAGACGAGCGATGTCAATGTGTTGAACATCTTCTAAGGCTACCATTTTGATCGCACGGTCAACCTGCTCCTTACGGCCGCCATCTGCAAACCGAAACATGTTTTTGCCGTTCACAGTCCCTAATTGAACCAACTCACGAACGGTAAGACGAACGTCCTTTGGCAGATTGGAGGCCGCTTGAGATACCCAACCAATTTTTCCATAAAGGAGAGATGCTTGTGGTTGATGGCCAAAAATACTGACCGAACCTCGGTGCGATTTAAGGATGCCAAGGATGGTTAACATCAGCGTGGATTTCCCACTGCCATTTGGACCGACAAGCCCGACAAATTCACCGCGCTCAATGGTCAAATTGATGTCCTTTAAAATCAATTTTCCTGAGCGGTTCACGGCAATATCCTTGACCACCAAAATCGCGTTCGAGTTGCGATTGTTTGCAGTCGTCAACGATTTCATCTAAGCCCGTCTCCGAGTCGTGCTGTATGTGTCGTGTATATCTAAGATGCCAACTCTCACAAGTTGCGCACTCGGATATATCGTGTTACCAGACGTCCCGCAACAACGACAAATACACCAGCTACGAATAAAACCGGGATAATGTCTACTGTATGCATCGCATCACACCCCCGCAATTTCAGACTACAATCAATTGTCAGTCAATTGAGGTTCAGCATCCAATACCCGCAACGAGGTTTTCGAGGTTCTTCGTCATCATTGAGAGGTAGTCGTCATCAGCATCACTTGGAGCCATTTCCATGGTGTAGAGGATCTTGATTTCAACGTTAGTTTCGTCAACAATACTTTGAACGGAGGATTGGTCTGTATATTCCTCAACAAACAAGACGGTTATTCCTTCTTCTTTGATGAATTCAACAACCTTAGCCACATCTTCAGGAGATGGCTCACCTTCTGGGTCAAGTCCGTGAACTGTCATGAATTTAATGCCGTACTGAACAGCAATGTATGAGTATGCATTGTGGTTCGCAGCCACCGTTTTATCGTGACCTCCAGCCATGCACACGCCATCGGTTCCAAAGGCAGCATCAAAGGCTGTGTCAAGCGCAAGAAGTTGTGCTGAGTACGCTGCAGCATTTGCAGTGAAGTCTGTTTCACCATCAGGGAAGGCAGCGTTCAAGCCATCGAGAACAACTGTCACTTGTGCGTTGAAAGCAAGGGGGCTAAGCCAGCTGTGAGGGTCGTAGTTGAGGGTTTCTTCACCTTCGTGGTCATCTCCATCCTCATCGTGGCCTTCTTCATCTTCATCGTGACCGTCTTCATCACCGTGGTCGTCATGACCTGCATGGTCGTCATGTCCTTCATGACCGTCGCCAGCCATGACAACATGGAATTCAAGGTCTGCTGGGTGTGCGAATCCATATTCGCCCTCAGCACCAACGTGGAGCGTGATATAGCCCATTGGCGGGTTTTGCCAGGCATCCATATCTTCGAGGAAGTGGTCAAGTTCACTCATGTTGAGCAAACCGTCCGAATTCATATCGGACTCGTTGAACATCTCCATGAGCGTTTCTTCTTCGTGCTCGTCATGCGCATCGTGACCGTCATCGCCGCCAGGTCCACCGGTTGCAGCAGTCCACATGAGTCCTGCAGCTTCACAATCTGATTCGGTTGTGTAGCCGTTGTCAACTGTGTGGGACGTCATGTTGTAACATACCATGCCCGAGTGATTCCCGTCATCGTCGTCGTGATGACCTTCATGTTCGTCTTCACCCCACGCATTCCAGAACTCGTCCCATGAAATGTGTTCGTCGTCGTTGACGTCTCCCATGATGAGTGCTTGTTCTGGGGATGGGACGTCGCTATCCATGACCTCAATGAGGTGGTCGATTTCGCTCATATTGAGCAGGCCGTCGCCGTTCATATCGGAATTGTTGAACATCCACATGAACAATTCTTCTTCGTGTTCATCGTGGTCTTCATGAGTTTCGTTTTCCTCGTGAGTTTCGTTCTCGTCGTGAGTTTCGTTCTCGTCGTGGTGACCCTCATGCTCATCGTGGTCTGCTTCCATTCCGGACCAGAATTCGTCCCATGAGAGATGACTGTCATTGTTTGAATCAAATGCTTCGAGCATGTGTTCTGATGTCATTTCTTCATCGTGATGGCCGTCATGTCCGTCTCCTTCCATCCACATGTGGCCAGCAGCTTCACACGCTTCTTCAGAGGTGTGGTTGGTGTTGGTATGCGTCACTGTGTCATGGCAGTAATCACCGTCATGGTCTCCATGGTCGTTGTCTTCCATCCAAATGAATCCGCCTGCTTCACAGTCTGCTTCGTTGTCGATGGCATTGTTTGTATGGCTTGACATGTCATGGCAGACACCTTGTTCGTCACCGTGTTCGTCACCGTGCTCGTCACCGTGCTCGTCACCGTGATCTCCGTGACCTCCACCGCCTTCTTCAGCAATGTGTTCAACATCATTGCCTTGGGAGTCTTTGAGGTAGTGCTGGGTAGCTTCAAACTCATAAGGACTGTGTGCAGTGTAAGCAGCGAATCCGCTTACTCCGGCGGTGTCCATCGTGAATGTTGAGATGTCGCCACTACCAACATGGAGTTCGAAACATGAACCCTCTGCTGAAATTGGAGTCATGGTTTCTCCGTCTTCTATGACTTTACAGTCGCCTTCGATGAGTGCTTCCACGCCGCTTTCTAGGCTGTGCATGGTCGGTTCTGTTGGAGTGTCAGTAGGGATGATGACAACACGCATGCTTGGGTCAGCATATGAGCCATCGACCTTCTCCATTGTCCAGGTGTGAGTTGAATCAGACACGCTGAAGATGCCAGCCCATTCGAAAGGACCGTCTCCGTGGCCGTGATGGTGGTGGGCGTGTCCACCTCCCATCTTGAGAACTGCCATTGTGAAATCTTCCGGGTGAACGGCGTCAAATTCGAGGACATACTCGCCTTCCTCAAGATGGAAGATGGAGATGATTGAGTCTGCTGGGCAGCCTTCAGGGTTTGTGATGGTTTCTTCGGCCTCAACGTGAGCATGACCTTCGTGACCAGCGTCGTGGTCATCATGGTCATCATGCCCTTCTTCGTCATGGTCGTCATGGTCATCATGTTCGTCGTGACCTTCATGGTCGTCGTGATGGAAGGTCATGTTGAATGCAGTGTATTCTGCGTGAATTTCTACATCATCTGCGTGCTCTTCTTCATCGACGAGTTCGATAGCCTCGTAAGGCCCTTCTGCAAGCGTTTCACACAGGTCCGCTACAAGCACTCCTTCGTAATCAAGGGTTGTCTCTCCAGACGGCATGGTGTGTACTTCAATCGAGGTTGGTGCATCAGAACCGAGGGACGAAAGTGTTGCCTCAACCCAGGGTTCAAGTCCGAGCCCGTGGTAGAAGAAGACATCAGCGTTCTGAAGGCGAATCAAATCAGAAGCGGACGGTTCGTAATCGTGTACAGGGATGTTGTCCAAGCTCATGTATTCCATTGTGACATCGTCTCCAGCAATTCCTTTGACAAGTTCTCCGATGTGGTATGTAGAAACCATCACGATCCCAAGGGAATCATCAGAGGTCTCATCGTTGTCCGTATCGTTCCCCAGACATCCAGCAAGGCTTGAAAAAATCAAAATTAGGCTGGTCAGCATGGCGCGCTTCCAATTGGCGTTCATGAATTGGCGGCTTTGTATTAACTATTTAATTAAATCTAATAATTATTCAATTCGTAATTATTATTAGGAGTGGACTCAACCCCCCTTCATGAGCAAAATCATATCCTTTAGCGCAGATGACGAGTTCGCCAATGACTTTGACAGTCTTATTGAACGTTCAGGATACAAGAATAGAAGCCGTTTCCTGAGAGACGCTGCACTCTTCTTCGCAGAATATCAACAGCGAGGAGACCTCATGAAAATGGCCAATGAAGAGGTCATCGAAGGACACTTGGTCGTCTACTACGAACACGGAAGCGAACAGAAATTGATGGTGAGTCGAACTGATTCTGTGGAAGTCGCTGCCTATCACCACAGCAGTCGCCTCGGGCACTCGTGTCACTCATGTGTGGATGTCGTGCACGTCAAGGGGGAAGCACCACATGTACGCTCAGTATTTGAACAACTCAACAACACGCCAAATGTGGACAAAGTATCATTCATCAGTGCTCCAATGAAAATTGAAGATTGCTGCTGATCACAATGTCGGTGCGGTCTCAAGGGCCTCATATTGAATGAAGATATTGTGGTCGATATCGATGTAATCTTGACCATCGTCGTAGGAAACATCGAGCTCATGCACCTCGTAGGTGTTGAAATGAACCGTGTTCCAGGTGATGGTGTCACCATCACCCACTCGCCCTTGTTGCTGTTGGCAAGCGAGGTCAAGGCCGTCAATGAGTTCCCATGTCACTTCGACATCTCGTCCACCGCCGATGTTATCGAGTAAGAGCGGATTGATGACGTTGGATTCGATGATAATGGCCGCTGGAGGGATGCCTTCGTTGGTCGGCACGGTATCCAGAGTCATTCGAATCGGGTCATACGTGGTGGATTCATACCAGTCAATATTCCATTCAATGCGCACCGTGATGGTCGTAATCATCTGTTGAGCCTTATCGTCAAGAGCGAAAAGAGCAATCTCATGGAGACCGTGGTCGGTGAATTCAACCGAGACCAGATGGCCATCAGC
>QQSD01000077.1:0-17274 GCA_003602485.1 Candidatus Poseidoniales archaeon
CCGGAGTCGAGGAGGAGACGTCCAACAGTTGTGGACTTTCCGTGGTCGACGTGACCGATAAACACGATATTGCGGTGTGGCTTTTTTCTGTCTTCCCATTGTGATGGCATGGTAATCGCTCCTTAGCAAGCCTTCCGAAAAGCAACCCCTATATCAAAAGCGCGACGCGTCGCAACTTCGCCCCTCCCGTCTATTTCAGCGTATCAAGGCGTTATTCGGCGTCTAAAATTTCACCCTCGTCCCCTATTTTGTAGAGACGCAGGGTGCTGGTCCTACCTCGCATAGCGAGTGGACTTCCAGAAATTGCAACGACGCGTTCGCCTGGATTGATTCGTTTCTGAATCACCAGTTGCTCAACCGCTTGTTTCATGGTACTGGAACCACGGTCGTGTTCCTTGGAGAGAATAGCGTCAACACCTGGCAGGAGACAGGTGCGGCGCAGGGCTCTCAGACGGTCGCTCACCGCCGTCACAGGCATCGTGGGCCGGTATCCAGACACGAGCCGCGGCGCATTGCCGTGCTCTGTAGCTACAACAATTCGCGCTGCACCCGCTTGGGTTGCCAACTCAACGCCAGCATGTGCCACCGCACGAGTGGATTTGAAGCGCGCCAGGGCATTGGGCCGTAGTTGGTACGAGTCCAACCCCTGTTCGGTCGCTTCGGCAATCCGAATCATGGTTTGGGCTGTTTCGAGAGGATATTTGCCCGAGGCTGTTTCTCCCGAGAGCATTACAGCGGTTGCCCCATGTCGAATGGCGGTTGATACATCACTCACTTCTGCTCGAGTCGGACGAGGCTGATAGGTCATTGAATCCAGCATCTGTGTGGCAACGATGACGGGCATGCCCCGTTCAAGCGCCATGTCGATAATTTGTTGTTGGACTACTGGCACGTTTTCCAATGGAATTTCGACTCCGAGGTCTCCGCGCGCCACCATCACTGCATCGGCGGCGTTCATGATGGATTCAAGATTCTCAAGTGCAGCGGGATGTTCAATTTTAGCGACGATAGGCACGTGCATGTTGGCGGCTTTGACTGCCTGTTTTGCTGGAAGAAGGTCTTCAGCCCTGCGTACATAGCTCACCGCAATGTAATCCGCTCCGTTCTCAAGTGCATGGGCCATGGCGAGTTTGTCTTTCTCACCAATCGCAGGGAGGTCGACCAGCGTTCCGGGTACGTTAACGCCCTTTCTGCTGCTGACTGGCCCGCCATCTTCAACTCGGCAGAGAACGGAGCCGTTCGGTTGCCCTGGTGCTTCAAGGACCGTAAGACGAATGAGGCCGTCTGCCAATAAAATTGGGTCTCCGACCTTTAATTCAGCCGAAAGCCCTCCGTATTGAACTGGAAAATGCGTCCCGTTGGTGGCCTCCAAATCCTTCACTCCACAGACGAGGGTGATTTCGTCTCCATCCTCGAGAACGTCAACTTCAGGAAAGGTGCCCAAGCGCAATTTAGGACCCGGTAAATCAGCCATAATGCAGGTAGGGCGGCCGAGATGATCTTCTATCGAGCGTATGCGGTGATACAGTTCCGATTTATCAGCAGGCTCACCGTGTGAATAATTCAGCCTACAGACATCAACACCTGATTCAAGCAAAGACGTCAACACCGGGAGAGCGTCACAAGCGGGTCCAATCGTTGCGACAATTCGTGTGCGACGCATGCTTTTGACCCCTGACATCACTTGTAGTGTAAACGAATGACAAATTGGTCGATTTGGATGTCATTGAAGCGTTCGTTGCGAATGGTCATCGTCCAATCTCCGTCCCCGTATGTCGAGTCAGTCTCGGTAAACATGTACGATGAGAGCAGCAAATGAATACAGTCCTGTTCATCATCGTTACAGTCACCATCGTCTCTTGAATCGGGTTCGGTACCTGATGTATTGGAGGCTTCTTCGTCCTCTTCGTTGAAGGCATAGATGTCCAATACATTCCGGTTTTGTTGTGAAGAGCCCCCCGCTATCCAATCGTCATCTTGTTGAGGGTATTCCAATTCAGCGACAACTTTGCGTACGGTATTTGCAGTTTCTTTGTTGTAATGGATGGTGACGTCAAAGTCAATTTCTGCAGCCCCACTGGTGCTGTTGGCGCCGATTTCGAAATCACTCCAGTAGCCTGCGTATGAAACATAGACCCGAATGGTGTCGCTGTCTGTCATTCCGACGTCGTTGGTTACCGTCAGTGCAATTTCGTATTCGCCCGGTGGCACGTTGGTCCAATCCACGGTCTGCCCTACAAGGTCGTCATCGTTTTCACTGTCTCCGTCGTTGTCTTTATCCTCATTGAGGTCAAGGTCCCAAACGTATCCGTCATCAGCAATGTACTGGGCGGAATCACCTGCTTCTGAATCGGAAGCATCCAATTCAACGGTAGTAGTCTCTGTTACCGAACGGTCAGTCGTTGATTTGTCACGAGCGCAAATCCAAAGAACGATATTGCTGTTTTCAGTAATAGATTCGTCTTCACAGTCCTCAGAATCAGCGTATTGTGTGATGGAGGCTACTGGAGGCTGGGCGCTGGCTTCAACGATGGTGACATCACGCGTTTGTTCAGACGTAGTGCTGCCGTCAGATACTTCGAGTTTCACTTCAAACGTTCCTGCCTCGTCAAAGGACCATGTCGCCTGTTGCCCGGTGGCGTCAATGTCGATACTGTTGACTGCATCAAAATTCCACCGATAGGTCAAGGAACCATCACTGGGTGTTGAATCTGAGGCGTCAAATGTAACGGTGTCACTCGCTCGGATATTTTTGCTTGGTGAATACGAGAAAACGGCGAGCACTTCATCCGATGAACCGCTGGAGTCGTCCTCGAAAAGACAGCCCGCCATAGAAGAACAGAGCATCAATGCAGCCATGAGTATGGACTTGAGCATGGTTCCCATGAACAACCGTGGTCGTCGGTTCATCAAAAGGGCTTCCTCGCCACGACCCTTCAAAAATCAAATAATGAGGCTTGTTTATTCCCTTTCATCAAATCTTTCGCTGACCATCCAAAGGCTTCCGTTATTCTTCCGACGGCTGCTGCAAGGCGTTCAGCGTAAAATCGTCCGTCATAGGCTTGGCTATCCATTGATTCTGCCTCAAGCCAAGGTGTCACCTTCATTGGACTACGGCTGGCGTCAGTGACGAGATAGGAGACCTTCATGCCGGCAGTGAAACCAAGACCGAGTTCAATACGGCGGCGAGCGACACGCACCTGAGCCATGCTATCGGGGTTGGCGTAATCCTTCGTAAAATCGACGTCTTGGGGAGACTTAACCGGTGTGCGAACCACGCGCCCTTTGCAGGATTTCGCCAACACAAGGCGTTGGGGGTCAACACTGGCTTTGTTGAGGTTCTGAACGCTTTGAATGGCATACTCTACGAGGGCATCGCCCTGATCTGCGAGAGCGAACTTGAAGATCTCCTTCATGGTCTCCGTGAGGTAAGGGAATGAATCGGTTCGCTGAGTTTCATAACCGCGTATCAGCATCTCTTCACTCGGCCAAACCACTTGTCCGATGTAACGCTTTTTTGCCCCATGGCTAAAGAAGACTGATAAACCGCGTTCGAATTCAAGAATGGCTGACTCTCGGCTGTAGCGCTTGGCCAGCTTTTGGCCAAAATCTACCATGGATTGAACTCCTTTTTTGTATGCCTTCTCCTTTGCTATCGCTGCCTTGTCACCTTGCTGGAGCAATACCAACTCTTCTTCTTCCATCCGACGAGGCACTGCTGAATCGATGGGGCAACGTACGAAGATTGAATCCGTATCTGAATAGACGACTCCATGGCCTTCTTCTTCAACCGCTGCGATGATGCTCTTGATATTTTGACGCGCCCAAGCGGTGATTGATGAACCAAGGTCGCGATGCGTGAATCGATAAAAGCCACTTGCGAAGACACCGTAGAAGGAATTCATGAGAATTTTTACAGCATATTGCATTGAATCATGGAATTCAACGTCAACCTGCCGATTCTCATGTTGCGCTTTTTTGAGGGCGGCTTTGTGTTCATCACGTTGAGCCATGAGGTCTTCTAAAAGAGTCGGAACCATTCCTTTGCGGGCCGAAGCAGGACGGAATACGGCACCCGTTGGAGCCTCATGAAGAGATTCCCCCTCAACTGGCTGGTAGGATTGGGCAGGGTCGACGCGCGTCGTGTAGCAGATGTTACGAGCGATCATGATTGAAGGATACATACTCTTGAAATCCAATACTGCTATCCACGGGTGCAGTCCTGCTTCTACATCGTGAACATATCCTCCGGTAATTTGACCCACCTTGGCCTCAGCAGAACCCGTGAGGGGAACTGCCACCTGTTGTTGGTCTGCCAGCCGGATGACCAAGGAGTCGATGAGTTGACTCGTGCTGCCGTTCGCTGCTGTTTCAAAGGGCACTTTGGCAACCGCTGCAACGGCTTCTTTTCGAGGCACGGCTTGTATCGCCTTGAGAATGTCGAGGGGCAATGCGGCGTCTCGTTCACAATAGGCCATCACCTCATCGGGTCGAGTGGCCCATTCCACGTCCATGTTGGAAGCATCAACGTCCATCTTATGCTTGTCTTCATCATCGGGAAAGAGCAACGTAGCGACAAATGAAAGCGTTTCGCGACGCGGCTTGAGTGCTTGCCTAGCTTGCCACCACGTGTCCATCACCGCTCGTCCAGCAAGATTCCATGCGCGATTGCTCTGACGTTTGGGCACCAGCGCGTCGCGTTGACGTTTGAGTTCTGTTTCACGTTGCGGCACGCGCCCCCAACCGAATAATTCGGTATGAAGTTCCCAGCCGCGCTTCAACGCATGCGTCCTGTCGGCCAGTCGAGGCAGGTCGAAATTATCAATATTGTAACCGGTTATGATGTCAGGGTCATGCTCCCGTACCGTTGCGGTGAGCTGCTTGAGAATGTCCGCTTCCTCACCACGGTAGGTGAAAACCTCTCGTTGGCCTGTGCCGATGTCTTCAATCCAAGCTGCAGCGCACAGAACAATCTCGTGCTCAATGCTCGTCTCGAGATCAAAGGAAAAGATTCGAAAGGGTACCTGGAAGGGTTCAGTGGGTTGTAGTTGACTGATATCACACCGCAGCGTGAGGTCAACAGGATAGCGACCTTCCCCTCCGGCATCAACAATTGCTGCAAGAGTTTCATCATCACCTTCGTTGATTCTTTGGTCAACAACATCGCCTGTGAATCCAATGTGCATGCCGATATCGCGGTCCACGAAGAGGCGATTGACAAATGGAATGTCACCGGAAAAGATCTGCCATGACTGACTTCGGAGCGTTTTGCGTAGTGCAGGGACGTGGAAGGGTTGCTCGGTTTCAATCGTCCAAACCGGTCGCTCACCAAGTTGAGTCCATTTGGTGACCGGGCCACTCACACTTACCACGTGCTCCATAGCTTTCACGCCTTTGATGCGGTCGAGAAGGAAGGGTGGAATCCCTTCGTCGACTTGCCATTCCCCAATCGGTGCACATTCAAAGGTCGGGCGTTGACCGTGTACGAGGAGGCATATGGATGAGCCTTCGTCACTGCGACCGAATAATTCCAGTACCGTTTCAGGTTTGGGTCCATCAGGCGTCTTACGTTCCCGTGACCGGTAACGCCCGCTGATGATGCCCATCCGACCTTCCATAGCACAGCCTCAATACGCGATACATTTACGACCCCATTAGAACCCATCTGTGGAAGATTTTCAACGGGCATCTCCAAAGCCCTCTCTTTGTTCATGAAATTAGAGAGGAATGCTTGAAAGCCTCAATTCAATGGCACAAGTTACCGAGGTGAACACTCCATGAATGAATCGTTTGATTGGGACAGCCTTACGTTTTCACTCACCCCTACGGAAACGATGTATATCACTCAAACCAAAGGTGGTGAACCTTGGATGCCCGGGCGTTTGCAACCCTATGGCGACATTCCGATGTCTCCTGCTGCTGGAGTCTTGAATTACGGGCAAGGCCTGTTTGAAGGGATGAAAGCATTTCGCACCTCAACCGGCCGAATCGTCTTTTTCCGACCGGAAGAAAATGCACGACGCATGCAGCGAGGTGCTGACCGATTGAAGATGCCCCCTGTCCCTGAATCTGTCTTTGTCGACGCTGTAGAGCAGGTCGTCAATGCTAACCAGCACTGGGTCCCACCTACTGGAAAGGGCGCCATGTACGTTCGCCCTTTGTTGATGGGAAGCGGGCCTATCCTCGGTGTTGCTCCCGCTCCTTCCTACACCTTTTTGATTTACGTAACGCCGGTTGGCCCTTACTTCAAAGGCGGCATGAGTGCTATTGACCTGCTCATTTCTGAGCATCACCACCGTGCTGCACCCGGAGGCTCTGGTGGTGTCAAAGCGATTGGAAATTATGCTCCGGGCATGAAGCCCAGTAAAGAAGCAAAAGCAAAGGGTTACGCCGAGGTCATTTACCTCGACGCTGAAACGCACACGTGCATTGAAGAAGTCGGAGCTGCGAATTTCTTCTGCCTGAAAGACGGCACGCTCTACACGCCCGAATTGACCGGTACCATTCTCCCTGGAATCACTCGTGATTCAATCATCCAACTCGCACGACACCTCGGCTATGAGGTCGTTGAAGGAAAGGTCGAGGCCGAATTTGCACTCCAAGCCGATGAAGCATTCTGCTGTGGAACAGCGGCTGTGATTTCACCCATCGGCTCCATCACACACGGTGCCGTGAAGAAGGTCTTCAGCGACGGAAAACCCGGAGCAGTAACGACCCAACTCTACAATGCGTTGACGGGAATTCAAAATGAAACCGAAGAAGACATCTTTGGTTGGCTTCACCCGCTGCCTTAATCTCGGCGAGTTCGCACTGCTGCTGCCAGCATGACTGTAGCCAGAGCCAACACTGCGGGGAGCGCTGGAGTGTCCATGTCCTCATCTTGACTCATGTTACTTTCATTGTCGGATTGATTTGAGGGCGGCGGCATGGGTGCGGGATCAACGATGATTTGACCCACCATACCGAATGCTGCGTGGGGTTCGCAGACAAAGTCATAGGTGCCATTCATTCCGGGTTCGAAGGTGAATGCATAGTCGACGTTACGTTCGGGCTCTCCCGAATCAAATACGCCATTGGCTTCGACCGCATTGTGAGGTAGTGCTTGTCCACTCCAAAAGAAGCGAACAGTTTCCCCTTCAGTAACCGTCACGCTGGATGGAGAAAAGCGGAGGTTGGTGCTGTCCACCGTGATGATGGTCTCGTTTGAGGACTGGTCCTGGAGCGGAGGCGTGTCCTCAACAGACGTAAGGTCTCCTTGAACGGGGGCGAGCAGAAGCAAGGCAAGGCACAAGGCTACTGCGGTTCGCATGTTAGGAAACAGGAGCCAAAGGTTATCAAAGCATGTTTCCAAGGTCAACGCTTTTTGAAACTCTTTCGCTTCTTGAAGCCACCCGATTGATTGGCTGGAGACTTTCGCTGTGCTCGTGCACGCCGGTCACCTGCTTTTGGTGGACTTGCGCTTTGTTGCTTGTCAGCTTTCCGTTGGTCTCGCTGTATTTGCCGCCATTGGCCTCCGATGAGTTGGAGCAATTCCTCTTTGGTGCCCGCTCCGATGGAATCCTTGGCTCCAGCAGATGAAACCCAAAGTCGACCTTCGCGCGAATTGGGTCGTCGCGGATGAGAAATATTCTCTTCTCGCTTGATTTTTTTCAGACCGACTTGGCGAGCTGCCATGAACAAGCCTTCCAAATCAGGCTTGAGCACTGAAGCGTCCTTGGGAACGCGTCGTCCGCTGCGACGCGAGGATTTCAAATCAAAATAGCCCGGCCAAACACAGATTCGGTCTGGGTTGTGGTCCATCTTCTCGCCTCAACAGGGGGTTGTGCCCCATCTCCTTGAAGCCGTCGCTTGCTTCACTCGAGCAGAACGCCGTTGATAACGCCGTCTTTTCCTGGGCGGGATGTGATTCGGACGTGGCCTTTGTTGGTTTCAATAACTGCGCCTTTGACCAAGATGTTTCGTCGCACATAGTTGGGGTCGGAAGCATTCTCAATCACGTTGTGGATTTCACCGAGAACGGTTTTTCCAGTTTTTGGATTGTTGATGCTGACTTGGTTGGCAGCCATTACACGGACCATGGTGTTGCCACCGGTCTTGCGGTAGACCTTGCGCTTGGGTTCGCCAACAAGGGCGAATTGCTTCTCAGTGGAGATTTCAGTTGCTCGCTTACCGCGTGCCTGTACCTTTCGTCCACCTGATGGTTTGCGTCGTGAAATTCCGTGCCATTGAGCCATAATGAAGCCTCCTGCGTCGCCACCGACCAGCACAGGCTATATGAAAGCAACCCTCACTCACAGCGCGCAATGATTTCCGAAAGTACCGTTCCTTGTGCGTTCAGGAGTCGTGCATGCAGGCGATCACCGGGCAGCAGTTGGTCGACGCCTTCGGGGGTTCCGGTAAACAAAAGGTCACCTCGGCGGACCGGCGACCATGCTTTGAGTGCCTCAATTTGTTGATGCGGCGTCACGGAAATCTCTGACAGATGAGCCGCTTGCCGAAGTTCGTCATTGACGTGAAGGCTCAGGTGCAGACCCAACTCGTGTTGATTCAAGTCTTCCCAAGCACCATCAAACGGTGCGATGTTTCCGACAACTGCGCTGGCTGTGAAACACTTTGCCTTCGCCCATGGCAATTGCTCTGCGCGCAACGCAGATTGAGCGGCTCTGTCTGTGAGGTCCAAACCAATTGCAAGGCCCGTTGGCCGAAGGTCTTCCCCGATGACCACCACGCACTCAACCTCGTGATGGACTTCGCCCGGATGTGCACTCACGGGAATGATGTCGCTCTCGAGCAGGCAACCGTCGGGCTTTACGAAAATAACCGGCTCACTTGGAGGTTGATTTCCCAATTCTAGGGCGTGCTTGGTAAAGGTTCGAATCGTGCACCACATTGCCATGTACGGGGCAAGAAGTGAGTACACATGAAGAACGCGCTGACGAAGAATGATAATCCAGCATCTCAAGCAATGAATATGACGAATGAATGGTCCATGCGAAAACGTCGCCCTGTGCGCCGAAAAAACATCGCGCCACTGCTCAAGAGGCTCGAACAAGATCTTGGTGTGGACCTCAGCGTGGACGGTGGTTTTCTCGAAATGGCCGAATACGGGCCTTGGACGATGGTATTCGTTGAAAAGACCCCGATTGTGGTCGAAGTCCTTGACGATGAAAACGAACGTTGTGTCTTCCTAACGCTGCGCGGTTTTCTTGACAACCTTGACGCCAAAAAGTGGGTTGAAGTGGACCATGGAGCCATTCCTTTCTTGATGAACGGTGCTGATTGCATGGTGGCGGGTATCCACGCAGCAGAGGATTCGGTTGAAGCTGGAGATTTGGTATGGATTCGAGACATGACTCACAAACGCCCGTTGGCCTTAGGCTGGGCTGTTCATGACGCTGAGAACCTCGTCACTGAAACCAAAGGGAAGGGCGTGAAGACCATGCATTGGGTCGGCGACGAACTTTGGGAGATGGAATAAGGGGTCCATGGGATTGCATGAGGAAGATAAAAGAAGGACGGCTTCATCTTTCTTGTCATGAGGCAATCCCTTCCGGTTCTCTTGTCACTTCTCTTTTTGGCTTCAATACTTCCAACATCGCTTGCTGCTGGAAGTGAAGGCGGGCAGGACATCAACCCTGATGAAAGCGAAGTCCCGTTCTCAGTTGTGGAGCGAACTACACCGTCACAAGACGGGGCGTCTTGGTCACTGACCGTCCAGTTAGATGATGATGCACAAGCGAACGGTACTACCATTGCTATTACCACTCAAATTTGTTTGAATACCGGCGTTTGCAATCCTCCCGAGGTTATGGACTCGGACATCGAAGAAGGCACCTATTCAACCAGCATTTCACCACCTGACGACCACTCCTACGTCAACTGGAGAGTCAAAGCAACCTACGAAGACGAATCAACTGAAAATTTCCCACAAGGGGACTGGTACAAAACATGGTCAACCTGCTACTATGATGACGGAACCTACAGCGGCATCCATGCTGATAATGACGGCTGCAATGTTCCTTCGTCGGGTGAAGAAGGTGAAGGCCTTCTACCCTCAATCGGCATTGGTGTGCTGATGACCGTCCTTGTGTTCGCTGCCTATGTTCGGCGGAATTGAATACCAAGTTAGCCGTGAAGGTGGTGTTCCACCAATCGCTCAACGAACCGTCGTTGCTCGGTCGACCAATCACAAATGTACACGCAGACTCGGCTGCGGTCGGATGCCAGGACGCCCTTGTCAAAGCCCGTCGCAATAACGTCGCTTTGCACGAGTGGTAGATCCTCTCCGTTGAAGATGAATTCGCAGCCATTAGATGATGCTGAGGCTTCACCACATGCAAACGTGATGGCGTTTTCATCCCCCTCACAAACAAGTCCACCCGCCTGAAGAAAACGCTTCAAAGCACCGAGGATACTGGAACCATCGACCTCACGGTGACCTTCGACGCCTCCGTAGGCTGAAAGAAAGGAAAGCTCGGCCTCATTTTGTTCCATGAGGTGGTCAAGACCGCGTTCGTCATCGGTCACGAACCTGCCTCCATGACAGTGAGATGGGTCCAACCGACGACGCGCCCGTCGGTTCCATCGGCAAGGAGAGAGAAGGTGTGGCTCCAGTCGCCGTCATCCCATTGGCGTTGCATGTCAATGGTAGTTGCTCCTGTTACTGAATCAAAAATATCCGTGATGTCAAACCCGAAGCCTGAACCGGGGACAACAACAAGGTAGCCGATTCTGGTGTCCTCATGCAAACCTGTTGAAGTAAACAGAGCCTCGTCGCCCGTCAAGGCACCGAAGCGTTGCTGATTCATCAGACGCGCCTCAAGTTGCTCCAACGGCAAGACTTCGGGTATTGACTCGCGGTTGTGCGTCACAGAATCGTCATAGGCACCCCTTGAGAGGTATTCGCATTGCAAAGAAGAGGCATCGCCAGTCACGGAAAAGAGGACCCACCCTGCCGTGTTATCGGTGGCGACCCATGAGATGTTCCATTCCGTGGCGGACCCGTTCTTTTGATTCAAAGCCCGCCAAACATATCCGTTTTCGCTAAGCGCCGTGGTGGCTCCACTCGCCTCACTGCCGAATTCATCCATGCACGTCATAGCAAGGTCCAGTGGATGGTCCCGAAGGGTCGAATTATCTGGCAGGTGATGTTCGTCAACGCCCCATGCAACCAAATCATCCTCGTCGGGATTGAGATCGTTGGCTTGTGGACGATTATCGTAGGATTTTCCAAGTTCGATTTGTTTGACACCGCGTTGAAGATAGGTTCGCTCAAAGGCGTGGTGGAGTTCAAGTTCACCTTCCGGTAAGGCCGCATCAATGCCTCGCTTTTGCCATTCCGAACAACTGCTCTGGCTGGTTTCATCACTGCTTATTGAAACATCAACGGTTTGTCGGGCTGCCCAAGGACTGTCTGCATCCAACCAAAGGTTCATTGTAGCATAGCCCAGACAGAATTCCTGAATGTCCCGATGACTGGCTGTCACCTTCCACATGTTCGTTGAGCCGATTTTCTCGCTTCCAATCACTCGCCACTCCCATCCTGAACTCGTTCCAGTTGCATCTTTAGTGATGTAGTTATTTCCGAAAAAATCAGCCAATTCTACCGGCTGAAGAATGAGGCCGAGTCCTGGAGACAGTGTTTCCAAACCTCCCAAAAGACCGCCAACACCGTAGGCCATTGCGCTTCCATCGTAGGTTCCACCCGTGTTTTGCAGCGTCATATCGACCTGAGTACTCAATGTTGCTTGTTCTCGCAACTCGGTCCAGCGGGTCAATGCAATGTCGGCCGTGCCTTCTCTCCCTTCAGCGAAATCAGGGCACATTTGTCCACCAGTCACACTCGTTGTTGGAACGTGCCCGTAAATATTGAATTTTGAAAAACTGAATGAATTGACACTTTCCACGGCAAGCCATGTCATGCCCTGGCCGCCCTTTGCTGCGACCGCACCGAGGCGGTCTTCGTTGGGTTGTGTGGTTAATTCCAATACCGAGCCCTCGGTGATAGATAGCGAGCCCGTGCCGTCAAACAGCAACCGCATTTTGCAGTATTCGTCAAGGTCGTTGAGCTGATCTGTAATCAACGTCACGTATTCTTCGGAAGCCATGAAGGAGCCTTCGCTAACCACATACCTCATTTCATCCCCATACCGAAGGGAATCAGCAGTAAATGGCTCAAGTTGGTTGTTGACATAATACCAGCCACCTGCGCCAAGTATGAGCAGTGTTAGAATGACGGCGACGGCCTGCGGGCGTTGAAGCATTTCTCGTAGGGTCAGCGCCTTGGCAGAAGGTGCGAAATCCTCTGAAGTGTCAGCCACTGATGTGGGCATAGCTACTTCTTCTACGAGGTCATCATCGATGAGGTCAGCCTCTAAAATCTCACCATCGAGGATGTCTTCATCGGGCTCAATCATTTCTTCCGACGGGCTTGATGAGGACTTCTTTTGTGTGGACTTGTTCTCTTTGACCACGCTTGGCGTGATGGTATCGTCATCTTCGAGTGAAAGCATGACGGGTTCGGCTTCAACCTCTTCACTCTCGGATGCTTCAACGGCGTCTTCGCTTTCATCTCCAACCGAATGGAAGGTCGCTGTTTCTTCATCAAAAACCTCTATTCCCAAGGTTTCTTTGTCCACGCCTGCTTCCAACAATCGTGCAAGCAAATCTGCTTTCTTCCCGGTGCTTTGGAGGTCGTTGAGCACGCAGAGGGCTTTGAGTTTCGCCACCGTGAGAGGGGTGGTGGGAGTCTCTGCCATGGTCATGCCTCAACAAAGCGTAAGCATCGTGCCTTTCAAGGGTGGCGTTGATTTGTCAGAGTTTTGCATCATTCTAACGGCGCTTCTTGCCTCTTCATTCTGCTTGGTAAGGAGTGTATTCGCCATCTTCACCCTGAACAAACACGGTTTGGTCATACGTTCCGTCGGCCATTTTCTTGAAGAAATAACCGTTTTCTGCAGGTTCAAAGGTGTATGCTGCTTCTCCTTCGGCTACAACCGGTGCGCTAAGCGCATCCGCAGAGCCTACGGGAGCTGTTTCAGGGGGGGCCGTCGGTCCCGCACTTTGAGGGGGGCCACTGGGGCCTGAACCCGGAGGACCACTTGGTCCAGAAGCGATTCTGGACTTGTTAACTTCAGAGAGAACCTTCGATTCTGTCGTCTCGTTTTCACCCTCAAGGATGGAACGAAGGACGCTACCGTGCTTTTGTGCACCAACAAAGGCAGCACCGGAAAGGCAGAGGCAGATGATGCCAAGAAGGCCGCCAAAGAATTGGTTCGGATACAATTTCCCACGTACGCTCAAGCCGTCTGAGGACTGACCGATCTTCTCACCGTCAGCACCCATGTATTCGACAATGACGCAGTAGTGGCCGGGGTCGATTGCAAATTCAAATTCATACTCGCCGTCAACTTGAACACTTTCTTTCGTTTCTTTGTATTGGTACGAATGCGAGTCACCTTCACGGGCTTCCGTCGTATAGGTGCCAAGGTTCGATGCACAATCCTCCTGCTCAATCATGTAAACCCCAATGTGGACATTGGATTGGGAGGGGGGCTTCGTTGCCGTCACGGTCAAACGAACGGGCACGTCGAAGATATCTTCGCCATCGACGGGAACGCCCCAAACCAGGCCAATGTCTTTTTCAGCGGACTGAGTAAATCCGTCATACTCAGCAGAAAATGGCATCGGGAAGAGGGCGAAACCAAAGAGAATTGCCGCAACACCGAGATACATGAAAACGTTCCAGCGTGCTTTTTTGAGCCGCTCCTTCCGCTCTTCAAGAGATAATTCTTCCAAGAGTTCATCCTGGTCTTCGTCAACAGAAAGTGCTCCAGCCGCATCAAGTTCCTCATCCGACATGAAAGACTCCACGTCCTCCGAGCACTTCAAAGGCGCGACCTTCCAATGTGTGCATAATGGGAACCGATGGCATCAAGAACGAGCCCATCGGCCGGGATGGTATGGGCATCCGTTTAGCCGTCTTGAGTCGAGGGCCGCGTTTGTACAGCACGCGCCGCATCGTCGAAGAGGCGCGAAACAAGGGATTGCGTGTTGAAGTCTGCGACCCGATGAAGTTCTCTCTGATGGTCACAGAAGGCAGTGTTGATGTCCTCCACAAAGGCAAACACTTCACTTTTGACGCGGTCATCCCGCGTATTGGCCATTCGATTACACAGCACGGTGTTGCCGTACTCCGACATATTGAACAATTGGGGATTTGGACGGCAAACACCGGTCAGGGCATTTTACAAAGCAGAGACAAATTGCACGCTTCGCAAATTTTGGCTCGCAATCGGATACCCGTCCCACGCACGGTCTATGTTCGTGACATTTTGGATGTTGAACAGGCCATTGACATCGTCGGTGGGCTGCCAGTTGTTGTCAAAGTGACACAGGGCACTCAAGGTGACGGAGTATTTCTCAGGCATACTGCTTTTGAAGTTCGTAACCTCGTGCAAGGCCTCTTAATGACTGGTAAATCGGTGCTCGTGCAGGAATACATCGCTGAATCCCATGGAAAAGACATCCGTGCCTTGGTGGTTGGTGACCGCGTGGTAGCCTGCATGCGCCGTCGTGCAAGGGGGCGTGAGTTCCGGAGTAATTACCACCTTAACGGGACGGTTGAGAACGTTGACCTCCCCCCAAGATACGCCGAAGCAGCCTGCCGAGCAGCTCGTGTATTGGGTCTCAACATCGCTGGAGTGGATTTGCTGGAAGGCAACGATGGACCATTGGTCCTCGAAGTCAATTCATCTCCTGGCCTTGAAGGCATTGAGAAAGCAAGTGGCGTGAACGTAGCAGGTGCAATTGTCGACTATGTCATGGAGGACACTGCGTTTAGCGAGGTCGACCTTGACCAATTATTGCGAACAATTCCTGGCTCTGGTGTTCTTTCTCTCCAATTACGTAACCATCCAAAAATGGTAGGAAAGCGATTGAATGAAGTCTTCGCTTCAATTCCAGTATTCGCCCTATCTCGCGGAGACCGTTTGGTGTGGAATCCTGACGCTGAGGTTCAACTGCGTTACGACGATGTGTTGGTCTGTTATGGCGAATTGACTGAACTTCGCTCATCATTGCGACAGGCGATGCTTGGTGTTCCTCGAGATGCACTCAATTTCGATGAGGCAAGAGGGCAAACCGAAGGTTAACCTGCTGCTGTGGTAATGTTTCGCTATCAGCGAGAACCTTACTTCGCCATTTCTTCGATTTCCTTGGAAGCAAGAATGAGCGTAGGTGCCCAAAGGCCAACGAAGATACCGAGATCTTTGTCTCCGGTAATGAAGTAGACGTACAAGGAACCTACTACTGACAACATGCTTGCTACGAATCCGATTTTTGAAATTTGGCCACCCATTTTTATTTCTCCTTTACCGAAATTTAGCCTGTTTAGTTATAGTCTTATGGATTTGACTAGAGAATTAACATCAATTCAACTTCCCTGTCTGTTCAACGGAATATGCTGTTTACCTGACTTTATCTGTGATTATACCTAGGGTTGAACATGCCCCACATCGAACATTCCTTAACACTAATTTGGGGTGGATGGATATTATGGGTAATGTTAGAAATGACGGATTGCAATCCTCCGTGAACATGCTGATTGCGTACTGGTGTGGTTAGCATAACCCTCGTGGCCATACAGCGTTCACTTATTTTTTATCCTTCCACAGTTTTTGTGATCATAAGTAGTGCCCCACCTCTCTGAGCATCAACGCATGTGAGTGAAAAGGTTATTTTCTACCTTAAGTTAGAAGATTTATGAAAATAGCCATCTTCCCATCTGGCCTTTCATTTGGCAATACGCTGCAATGTAGTTTATCTTTTTTGAAACACAGTGAGGATTGGCTCTGTTGGTTAATAACGACGGAAAAGACTCATTCCATCTCTAAAAAAATTGGAGAAAAAGAAGGCAGGATACGGGTAATTCCACTAGATGATTTAAAAAAAGCCATACTCAACATAGATAATAATGTTGAGTTTCAGTATTTAATCGGGCCAGGAACCCGAGAAATCCAACTTACTTGTATTTCTACATTATTCAACAACTCGCTTACACCGACATTCTGGTTTATCGAAGAAAACATTTCAAAGAAGAATAATAACCGATTCTTAAGAAGTTATTCCGATTCAAGAATTGATTTGATCCCCATAGACGAGGATCAAGTACATTTTATCTTGCCAATCGAAGACATTAATTTCATACAATCCAAGGGAATCAAATGGGACATTAAATCAAATAGATTTACATTCAAAGTAACTTTTCCTCCCAACGCCTCTTTGCTTGGCAAAAAGAAAATTAGGAAATTCCAGGACCAAGTAATACAGGATTTCCAAGATTCAAAAAATAGGTTTGGTGCCCATGGAGTTGTTGGGAGCCATGAACCAATTCCCAATACATGGCCTGTTCAATCTCTTGACCGATTTAAGAAGGACGGTTTTAGAGGAGGGAGAGAGCAATGAGTCGATTAATGTTCTTTGCACAGCCAACGAACACCGAATGGAGCCTAACGAAGCTTGAATCGGCATTGCGTCTTTTCAAAGGCAACAGCAAATTGCCAGACATAGAAAAGTTGCTATTATTTCACACTCCTTCGGTTACAGTAGAAAGAATTGATGAATATGTTCGGACCCAGAAAAAGGTGAACAACCAACTTGAGTTGGAAATTCTAGAATTGCCAAAGTTAGTGGATTTTGTAAATTGGAAGAATAATTTTGGTATACGCGACAGAGATTGGATAGTACTGCCGAACCCAGGGATTATGGTGGGAAGGATCTTTCATGAAATTCTTACATCTTTTGATTTTAGAGAAGGGAACATTGGACTCTGCCATCACAACCCCGATGGCGTCACAAACACCCTTTACGGACTAACGAAGAAATCTAAACACCAAATGGCCCCCCCTGAGATAAGAATGAAGAAATTTGATATTGAAATGGAACAAATACAAACTCTAAGTTTGATACTTAAAAAATCTACAAATGGAAAATTCACCAAAGTTGCATTCGAACGAGTCATCCCCCCGCATTACCAAAAAGTTGTCGAAATTGAAAAAAATGGAACATACGCAGAATCGAAAAAGTACATCATAGAACACATAACCTCAGATTTCGGTATTGGATTTGAAAAAGTAACTCAGTCGGTGCTTAGTCTGGATCGGAATCTAAGTGAAATATATCATTCTGTCATCTTTGGATTGGATAATAGAACTTCACAAGAAGAAGATTTTTTTGTGATGACGAACACACGCAAAATTATATGGATTAGTTGCA
>QQSD01000077.1:17294-19868 GCA_003602485.1 Candidatus Poseidoniales archaeon
TTTATATCACCAAGGATGTTTGATTCGATTATAAAGGAGATTTCACGTCTAAAATTAAAACCGCCAGTGAATTTTCCAAAAGAAAGAATTTATTCTATTTTAGCCACATCCCGTAGTCATGCTGAGGAGTATCATTCGGGAAAGATTGGCACCAAAACCCCAGGCGTCTTTGTATGCCATTTAGGAAATCTAAATGACACTATTTCCATAATAGCAAACCATGATGTTTAGGAACTGCTTGATTGGCAATATGAAGGTGGATGGGAAGTTTTCAAAATTAGTAGAGACTTCAACCATGGTAGTGGCACCTGGTGTATATTTCGAAGGCTAGTGTAATGTTTTAGGTATCAATTGAGGGTAGTGCCAAAACACCGTTTTATTCGGATTATCCAAATCTTTGGATTTGCAGTGGCTCATATACAAGGCTAGCGTCTCAAAACAACCCATGCAAAGCCATTTCGAGCAATATCTCTGTTCGCATGGGTTTGGGAATTTATCCTTTCAACATAGGATGTTGGCTTATTTCAAGCTGGATTAATTATAGAAGCCAAACAATAAGAGTATGATGACGACAGAAAAATAGCCGTGATTACAAGCACTGCACCAACCGGCATCTTTCTCGTCGGTGGCTCAAATTGATATTGATCTGCCTGTTTGGTGTAGATGCCCTGCTGCTCTAGAATGCGTATGTGGCGGGATATTGAGCTACCTGTTTTTGGCCTTCTTCCCATGAGGGAAAATATGCGACTAGTAATTTATTCAACCCCAATGAATACCACACGGGTTAGAGGTCATCACGATGCCTGCGTGCCCGCTTTTTCACCGATTGCAACTCGACGGATTTGGGAGCCCCATCTGTATGATCTATCCAACAAATCTCAAACGACTTGCCTGTCAAGGTGGTCAAGTATTGCACAGCGATGATTTGCAAGGCTGGTACACCCCCAACGAGTAGGGCTGGAATCTTCTCACCGAATTGAGACCAACGTTTATTCCACGGCAGAGCCTCTAGAATGTCCGTGATGTGACTGGCAAGGGTCATTGAGTTTGACAAGTCAAAATCAATTCCAATCAGCGGAGAAACACAATCACCCTCGAGGGCGACTTTGCGATTCATCAAACAAAGATAGGCTGGTGTGGGTGGAACAGGATGATTGAACCAAAGGTCAATTTCACGTTTTGCAGCCTCTTCTGAATCCGCTCCGTGAATCAGATTATCGATTCCTTTGGTATAGGCAACCGTCGTAGTGTCGTCCGGGGTAAGCGAATTCACAAGCCCGCGAACCGTGTTTTTATTCACAGGGTCTTGGGGGTTGGTCGTTCCAATGATCTTTCGAATCACCTCTGGTGCTGCGAGTACTTCAATGGCCAGAACATACCTCCCCACGAAATAATCCGTCAATTGCACAAACCATTCTTTTCCTGCATGTTCTGCGTAATGCTGTTCAATCAATTCTCTTGTCACAAAAACCAATCCTGTTCTAGCAATCGGAGCAGTGGCTTCGATCCTTTTTTTGATCAACGGCCAGTGAGAGAGGCCACGAGGTTTAATCATCACAAACGTGGAGGTGTTTACGCCCTCCCTGCTCCCAGAATTCAGCCACGTGTTGCTCATGTTCATCCCTCATGTTGGTGTTTTTCGCAATGGGAATTTGTTGTTTTCCTCTTGGTGCACTGACCTTCAAAAAGAGTGTCATGACTGATGCACATCTCCTCGTGTTTCCTTCGGGGCGAGTCCTTTGAAAGCAAGGCGGGGAGAAGTTCTCGGTACATGTCGTGTTTCCAATTCACGTACTGAGCACCTCCAATCATCCTCATCAACAACTTCTCTCTCCTCAAATACCGCAATACCTTGGCTGTTGGTTGAGGAAGGCGTTGAATCTGCTCTTTCAGTTCCTGGATGTTTTTCGTTGAACGCAGTTGAAGATCAATTTTCACCTCGCCTCTTTTCGATGCACACACGCCGTATTGAACGCCCTCGTGAATGGCATCAGTGAATTCTTCAAACTGGTAGCCTTCTCGCTTTAGCACTTCCAAGACCGATTCGAGGTCCTCCTTTCCCTGCACTTCCACGGCAAGGTCAACGTCCGAATCAAACATGAGCAAGCCGAGCAATTGTGAGCCACCGGGGTAAATCGGCCGCTTCAAGAGCTGTTGAAGTTCATCTTTGAGTTCAATCTCAAGGGCGTTGAGGTTTCGAACATGTTCCTCGGTCATGTCCAAGAGCTGTTCTATTTCTTTCCGCAGAATCTTCGTATCAACCTGCGCCATGCTGCTTGTAAGGAATAGTCAATATCAAACTTTGTGGCTTGCATTGTTCAACCTTGGAAAGCCAGTAAAAACGGGCTTCGAATCCTTTCGCGAGATGAGAGCGACTGGGGGGCGCCTTCAATCGCTCCCTCTTTGATCGTGGTGGATAAATGCGTCGTCAAAATTAATTAATGATATGGGGGTAGTTAGTGTATGTTGCTCAAACATAAGCCTGTTGGTTACGTAGGCTTTAGAGGTGCGTGTGTACAAGGGGCCCCTCGTAGCCGTACACGTTTACAACGGTAGCGTTGTATATGGCCCATA
>QQSD01000078.1:0-29532 GCA_003602485.1 Candidatus Poseidoniales archaeon
ACACTCGCATCAGTCAAACGTTGCTGTCCCTCAAGCCCAACATTTGGGAGCGAAAGGTGACGAGCGTGACGCTCAAGGTTGACCATGAAAGGCGCAGACGCCTCCCCCCCATGAAGGAAGCGGCCTCAGTGGACGTTCTCTTCAAGCCACTTTTCAACATCAATCGCAGCAGCACAACCCATACCTGCAGCAGTAATAGCCTGCTTGTAGCGGGTGTCGACAACGTCACCAGCAGCAAACACGCCAGGGACTGAGGTCATGGTATGTTCCTTATGGATGATGTAACCGTTCTCGTCTGTCTCCACTTGTGCACCAAGAAATTGTGTGATTGGAGTGTGCCCGATAGCGATGAAGGCTCCGGTTGCTTCGATGGTTTCTGTTGAGCCATCCTGTGTATTTTCTAAGATTGCCCCCGTCAATCCCTTTTCATCGGCCAGCCACTCTCTAACTTGCCTGAAGGTTTTGATCTCAATCTTTGGATTATTTGCTGCACGTTCGTACATGATGGTGGATGCTTTGAACACATCTCTTCGGTGAATAAGTGTCACCTTACTTGCAAAGCGTGTCAAGAATGTTGCTTCTTCACAGGCGGAATCTCCTCCTCCAATCACCAAGACATGTTCGTCTCTGAAAAAGGCACCATCGCAGGTTGCACATGTTGAGATGCCGCGCCCTTTTTGCGCCTCTTCACCGGGTACGCCAAGCCAGAGGGATTCAGCCCCGGTACAGACGATGATGGAATGGGCGAGGTGGGTCTCACCCTCAACACTCACCTTGTAGGGGCGCTCAGACATGTCCACGCTGTCCACGTTTTTATCGTGAACTTCAAGGCCAAAACGTTCAGCTTGTTCACGCAATTGAGTCATCATTTCTGGCCCACCGATGCCTTCGGGGTAGCCGGGGAAATTTTCGATATCACTGGTTAACATCAGTTGTCCTCCGGACATGTAGCCGGCAAACATCAGAGGATTGAGCATGGCACGGCCAGTGTACAATCCTGCGGTATAACCTGCTGGTCCAGAGCCAATGATGATGACGTTGCGAACTTCTGACATACTTCTTCCCATCCTTTCGGTGAAGAGTGGGGGTGTTTGAAGGTTCGCCCTCACCCCCTTTCTTCACGAAAAGGTCATAGAAGCGTAAGCAGGGCTTTGCGCATGGACGACCAACTGCTTGCATCTCTTGGTATGGGTATCTATGTGATGGTGGTTCTCTTCGCCACCAAAATCCCCTATACCATGATGATGAACCGAGGGATGGAGCACATTCGAGCAGTGTATTACAACCGCAAAATCGTCCACATGATGGCTGGTGGCGTTGGCTCACTGAGCGTACCGCTTCTGTTCACTGACCTTTGGTATCCATTGGTTTGCGGAATCCTCCTGACTGGATTGACCTATGGCTCACACCGTGCAGGAGTTCGTATGTATTGGTTCCAGACCGACCAGAACCAAAACGACGTGAAATTCGCCTTGATGTGGTGGGTTTCGATCTCCTTCATCTGGTGGGTTGTTGGCGACCCTTGGTTGGCGATTATTCCCTCGCTGTTCATGGCTTTTGGCGATGGCATCACCGGAGTGGTTCGAAACGCAGTGGTAAAAGAGCGGTCAAAGAGTCCAATTGGTAATGTCTTCATGCTCATTGTCAGTGCCCCCTTGGGTTGGTTTGCTGGCCAAGCGGGTGACCCTTCAATTCCGATGTGGGGCGTTATCGCTGCAGTCGTTGCAACCGTCGTTGAGCGTTATGAGTTTGGACCCATCGACGATAATATCCTGATAACGGTATGTGCCACCATTGTTCTCTTGTTGGGCGTACAATTGGGGCCGCTTCTCTGACTCAATGTTCGTGTTGAGTTTCTCTGAAGTCCCTCGTCTCCAGCGACTGTGTCCACCGCGATGTTTTCACGGCATAGGCTTGTTTCTCCATTCACATGGTAGGGATGAATAGAACCCACTGCGAACCCCCTAGGATGAATAGATTGTATACAAGGGAGGAGATACACATCAACAGGCCCAAGACCAATCGTTGCAAGCCTAAAACAATATTAGCGATTTAATTAATTACTTGAAGTTGTATGATAGAATCATGAAGAAGTTTGCTTTGTTCATAGTTTTGCTCTTTTTTTCGATGACCGCTGCAGAAATGGCGCCACATTCAATATTGGACGAGTCAGTTCATACCTCCTTCACCCACGACGATGAAAACGATGAACACCGTCCAATTTCGGATGCAACAGTCACAGAGGAGGAAGGTCTTGTTGTGCAAACTGGGACAAAAACCGTTTCCAACAAGGAATGGAATGTCTACCGCGTGACATTGGAAGAAGACGGACAGACGACTGTCAATTTTGACGGCAGTGGCTCTTTCGACCCCGACCACGCCAACGAAACAAGTAGTGGCATTGCTTCCTACGAATGGAGGGTGCTCTTTGACGCCCCTTACGGAGATGATTCGTTTGACTTCGACGGACATACATTTTCATATTCGAGTGATAATGGCAGCGTCAATGAATCTGCTGGATTTTGGTCATACAGCTTCGCCAACGTGACTGTGGACTCAACGGGAACAACAGAAAATCAAATCCGAATTGAGTTAATCACCTACGACACTGCTGGAAAATACAGCGAGAAATTCCGGGCGTATTTTGTTGTCGTACCTCATGAATTTGGGGATGAGGAACCAGAATTCCAGTTTGATTTGTCCCTGAACGGGACAGTCATAACGAGCGACGCAATCATGGTCAACGGCTCGCTGATTTCAGGTTCTGAAACAGGAGAGGTGTACGTTGAAGTGGCCTTTTCTGAAGAAAACTTCGCTGCCCCAGCCGTTATGAAGTACAATCTTAGCACGCAAAATTTGTGGGCGAAAACCGGTGCGTTGAACGATGGAGATTCATTCTCACTCACGCTCTCAGTTGAGGAAATGTATTCCAACATTTCCGAAAACCAGTATGTGTTCATTAAAACATATGAAGGTACATCTCCAGACGAACGCTGGGCAACCATCCATATGTTTGACATTACTCTTGCGGCTTGTCAAGGTCTTGTTGCCCTAGAGGCAGCCGTTGAGGCTGGTGGAGAGTTTGTCCTCGATGGAGATGGAAATTGTCAGTGGGCAGGAGTATGGTCTTACAACCCTTCGACAGGTGAATGGGAAGAACCTGAGCCCCAATACGAAGCAACGTTTTCTCTTGACATACCGGTGGAAGCAGAGGTGATGGAGGTTGATTTCTTTTTCATTAACGGGACAATCCTGACCTCTACACATGATGAAACCTACATCGAGGTGGCGTTTGAAAATTCATCTTTTGAGGCACCAGCTGTGGAGAGATACAATCTTGGTATACTTCACCACTGGAACCGCTCAGGTGGCTTGTCGATTCAGAGTGATTTCTCACTCGGTTTGAGCGTTGAATCCCTAAGAGGAAACATCACCATGGCTTACAATGTTCACGTTCGAGCTTTCGTTTATGATGGTGATTCACAACAGATTTTCACCGATGAAGACTCGTTCGAAATCATTGTCCCTTACTTGGATACTGACGGAGACGGCATCGCCGACGACTTCGATGCGTTCCCAGGAGATCCAAGCGAAACTCTGGATTCTGATGGAGATGGTGTTGGAGATAACTCAGATGTTTACCCAAACGACCCTTCGTTTTGGGAGGAAATCGATGAAGAAAGCGGGGATTTGAATGAATCTGTCCCAGGGTTCGAATCCTGGTTGCTTCTTTTCGCCCTCCTCCTCGCAGCAAGATTTCAACGTAAGTTTGCATGTTGAATTTGGGGTGTGTTCATCGGCCCCCTTTGTGTATGTATGCGTCGCTATTGGTAGCCTTGTAAAGGCCCCATTGAATGCCCTTGTAAACACTAATGTTGAACATATGGGCTTTTGAATAGGCCCTTGTAAACATAGAATGTTCGCTTATTTCAAGCTAGATTAAATTTGAGGACCAAACAAAAAGTATGTGATTACCACTAAAACGACTACAGTGATTACAATCACGACAGATTCGATTATCTCGTTTTTTTCCCCACCTTTTTCTTCTAAATTTTCGAGATAAATGGTTATTATCCAAAGAACCAAAAAAGTGATTGAAGCCACAATTAATTCAAAATCGCTCTGCCTTTTTATTATGTAAATACCCATCTTGTCTGAGAACGCTAGAAAGAACATTCCTAGTGAAAGTAAAACAAAAATGTATGTGTTGCTCCCGGGCTTTTCAGCTTTCGCCATAACAATGATTTTTTGTTCAACTACACTATTGGGAATACCCTCAACGGCATGCGAGCAGTACGGGCAAGACACCCATTCTGTACTCATTTCTTTACCGCACTCTCTACAAAAGGGCATAAGTTATGGTAAAAACACCTCATTAACAAATTAATCTATCTATTCTTGATTGAATACAAGGGGGCCCCACGTGTACTATTGCTTTCATGCCCATCGAAAAACAAATACACTGCAAATTTTTTAGAGAGTTTTTGAGTGCTGAATCAGTGATTAGAAAATTCCATGTTTGCTATATGTATTGAACAATTGGTGCATAGGCATATTCCTACTTGCCGAAATGATTGGTGTGATTAAATTCAAAATATCTATATCTAATTGAGGTCCAGCGTCGACTTATGAAAAGTAAGACTGCATTGCTAGTGGTTCTGCTAATGTCCGCTTTAGTACCAAATTCAGTATCTGCTTCAGACGGTGATACTATAATCGAATTAGGGGAAAATACCGCATATGTGGATACATGGGGTCCAAAAGAAACCTTTGCCATTAATTCAAACTCTGTGTACATCATAGAAATCAACACAACGGAGGAATATACCGTTCAAGTAAGTCAGGTTGAATCAGATTATCCGAGAGCCCCAGATTGGATTGATTGTGGAGATTCATACGACTCGAACGCAGAACATTGTCTGATTGGATATCGGTTTGTTGTAGATGAGGCTGATGTGTCTAACTGCCAAGAGATGGACCCTGATCCTCCTTATTGTGATGAGCCTTATTGGCTTAATGCTACCGCAGTCATTGGAGAGTCTGATGGAGCGAATTCCCAAGACTTTGCAAACACTATCGACTTAAATTCAAGATTGTTCAATACCATGGCCGACTCAATGGATGACAAAAACGATTGGTATGGGATGGAGTTAATTGATGGGGACTCGTTAAACCTAAGGTATAGGGAATTACTCAGCCCGGAAAATGGTCCAATATATTTTTCAATGTTGTACCCCGATGGAACTGAGACGGAACAGACATCTTTGACAGCGGATTCATCGCTTACAATATCTGCTAATCAATCTGGAAATTACAAGATTCGGTTCAGTTGCGGAAGCGGTGATTGTGAATCATCGGAGTTTGCCGTAGAGGAATACAACAAAGTCCACTATTATGTGGATTTTAATCTCGATTCATCACAAAGAGATACGGATTCAGACGGTGTTCAAGATTCAAATGATGCGTTCCCAAATGATGCATCAGAATCTCAAGATTCTGATTCCGATGGAGTTGGTGATAATTCTGACATTTGTCCAAACACCACAAATCAACCTGTTGATCAGGATGGTTGCGAATATTCAACAGAAGACACCTCCAGTGAAGCAACGGATAATCAAAATATTGTAGAAAATAACACAGCGAATTCTTCTGAAACTAACTCAGTAGATGCAAATAATACACCAGGATTTACTGTGTTTCTAACCATCTTCGCCCTCAGTATTTCTGTTTTGATTAGAAATAAAAGAGAGTAAATAAACGGATAAACATCCGTCCAAGCAATTCTCGAAAGACCAAGAATAAATCCATGGAAAGTTTCTAACTTCCTTTACAAATTATGATGTGTGGGATCCTACACAACACCCAATTGTGAGTACATCAAATTAGGGCGCAACAAAATAGATTGTTCTGGTTAAGTAGACAAATGAATAATACACATACACGAGGGGTTATGCTAAACACCCTTGTACACAATCGGTCTGTATACTAGGGCTCGCTGTCCGTCCTATTCGTCCCTACCGTCGGTGATGGCTCGCAATCATCCATTCACAACGGCTCGTAGCGCTGCACGGGCATGCGGTTCAAGTCGCGGCTCAATGTGATGAGGCTCAGCTCCGGGACCGATAATACCCAGCCCAATCGCCTTGTCGTGCTTGAGTTGCAAGTCCAAAATGGTCTTGATAACGGCTTGACCCATGGCTAAGCCATGTTGAGTTTCTCCCTTCTCGATGATGCCAAGGCAAATGGCTGCATCATGTGTGACAAGAAGCCGGTCAAGGGCTAACGGTACTTCCATTGACCCTGGCACCCACACAATGTCACCCAAACTGATGTTGCACAGTGTGGCTTCTTCACGTACCCAAGAAAGCATGCGCTCAACTTCATCGCGATGGAACGAACCACACACTACACCAACTCGCTTGCTCATGCTTACCCACCTCAGTTCTCCTGTTTCATCATTCGCTCAACGGTGGCAACAATGGTTTGCGTCATACCGTCAATCTCAACGTTGATTGGTTGCCCAACCTGCAGCGAACCAAAGGTTGTCATGCGCAGTGTTTCAGGAATGAGATGAATAAAGAAAGATGAGCCATCAACTTCCCCGATGGTCAGTGAGGCTCCGTTAAGTCCAATGTAGCCCTTTTCATGGATATACTTCATCACGTCACTTCGAACATTGAGTTTCATGTCCACGCCTTCGCCAACATCCCTTCTCTCTGTGATTTCAGCAACGGCCATAATGTGACCCGAAAGAAGATGGCCGCCAAGCTCGTCGCCCATACGAAGAGAGCGTTCAACATTTACTTCATGCCCTGCTTCGAGGTTACCCAAATTGGTTCGTTCGAGCGTTTCAGAAATGACATCAAAAGCAACTTCGTCATCATTGATGGCAGTTGCTGTAAGACAAGTTCCGTTGATTGCTACACTCGCCCCAATTTGGAGGCCTTCAACATTCGGCAATTGTATGCGAAACGTCCACACGGTCTGTTCACGGTCAAGCCCAACGACCCGACCTAACCCCTGAACGATTCCCGTAAACATATTCAAGCCCCCTTATTCTCGGCACGCTCAAGAATCCTTGCGATGATTTTTCTTGTTCCGTCCAGGTCGTCGGAGAGCCCTTCAACACGAATCACGTTAATGCCCTCAAAGCCTCGTTCGTTGAGGGCACGACGAATGTTGTCTTCGGCATGTTCTTGATCGTAGCCCAACGCAATGATGTCTGGTTGGATTTGTGGTAGGATATCAAAAATTGGTACGTCAGGAGGATTACCGACCACCACTTCATCCACGGGTTTGAGTCCTGATACCATGCGTTGACGAAGTTCTTGGTTGGTCACGGGTTCATGCTTTCGCTTGCGCACCGTGTCGTCGTGTGCTACGACCACCGTCAAGTGGTCACCCAAAGCTTTGGCCTGTTCGAGATAGTGCAAATGACCTGCGTGAAGCAAGTCAAAAACACCGACTGCCATGATTCGCTTCATAGGTCCACCTTTTGCAACGGAGGGTTTCGTCTTCAAGAGCATGACGGTCAACCATCAAGCCCGAGGGCTTGGATGAGGTCTGCGCCTTCGAGGAAGGGGATGTTTCGCTGCTGAGCCCATGCACGAGCGTCTTCAACACTCAATGCAAGGTCGCCTTCTGGCTGCAGCATCTCAGCACCAATGACGACGGGCGTCATACCTGCGAGACGAGCCAAGCCAACCGCTAATTCGGTATGCCCCTGACGGCGGCCAAGTCCACCTTTTGCTTCTCGACAGATCGGGATGTGGCCTGGTGTGCGAAATTCTTCTCCGAGGCGCTTCATGCCGGTCTCGACACTTGCCTCTTCCGCCATGCATTCAGCAGCCAGTTCTGCGAAGCGTCGAGTGGTAAGAGCACGGTCGTGGTCGGTGATACCGGTATAGGTCTCACGGTGATTGAGCGAGAGTGTGAATGCAGAACGAGCATCGTAGCGCAAATCATTGGTGATGAGGTGTCCGAGAACTGGGAAGGTTTCCACCGCTTCATTGGTCGTGTGTAAATCCTGCAGGAAAGGCAATGCGAATTGTTCTCCAACATCGTCCCCGATGGCCAGGAACAGAAGTCCACCACAATCTTGGCGGAGTTGGCGCATGTGTGCAGGGAGGGCGGCGGTGCCAGGGAAGAGGAGGTCTGTTTCTCCCTCTCGCTTTTCTGAGTCAAAAAGACAGACGGGGTTGCCTTCTTTGAAGGCTTCAACCGCTCTTGCGACGTGACGCTCCATGGTGACGGCTGAACACTCACCTTCATGAAGAGTCGTATGCATTCACCCTTGAAACCGATACAGCGACGCTATGGTGGCGGACAGCCAACGGAAAGGGATTATCATAGGTCGCTTGTTGGCTTTGTTTCGCGGGGGGGAAAAATATGCCAATTAAACTCGGACCTGCCGGCGTTCCATTGTCGTGCAAAGGACGCACTATCGTGGAAGGGATGGATGACATCATCTCCCTTGGTCTTGAGACCATGGAGGTTCAAACCGTGCGCATGGTCGCCCCTCAGCACTTTGAACAATACTGGCAGGCTGGTGTTCTCGCCAATAAAACAGATTTCGAGATGAACATCCACGGCCCCTACTATTCCGAACTGCTTGGGAATAAAATCGAGCGTGGACGGTCTTTGGCTAAGATCGAGGCCACCCTACAGGCCGCCCGAACCGTCAATGCTCGCCACATCACCCTCCACACTGGCCACTACGGAGAATTCAGCAGAGGCCATGCTGCCAACGAACAGGTCGCCAATGTATTCTCCGGCATCGTTGACCGGGTCGCTGAAATCTGGCATGATGACGAGGATGAATTCCCTGTCTTCCCTTGGATCAAAGACGGCACACCCTCCAAGATTGGTGTTGAAACATCAGGCCGCCAAGAATTGTGGGGCAGCCTCGAAGAGGTCCTCGAGGTAGTCAACCACGTCGAAGGGACTGTTCCTGTCCTGAACATTGCTCACATCCACGCTCGCGGTCACGGCCGAATGCGTACCTCTGAAGATTACGGAGAACTCTTTGACATGGTCCGAGAGAGTATTGGCACCAAGGAATTCTACTGTCACTTTTCTGGTGTGGAACATCGAACTGGAAATGCAATGCATTACACGCAAATCAAGAAATCTGACCTCAATTTTGAACCACTCGCTGAATTCATCGTTGAAGACGGTGGATGGCTTGACATCACCCTCATTTCTGATTCACCTCTACTCGAGCACGATGCCATGTACATGATGCAGAATATCGAGAAATCAAGACATAAGCAACTTGAGCGTAAAGCCCGAGAAGATCGTCGCCGAGCCTTGGCTTTGCAGACTGGAAAGAGCGAAGAAGAGCTCAAGACCAATGAAACTCAGCAAGCAAAGGCTCGTGAAGCAACCAAGGAAAGCCCTGAAGTGGTTGAAGAAAAGGTTGAGGAGAAGAAACCTGCAAAGGCTAAGAAAGCCGCTGCCAAGTCCAAGAAATCCGACGAGAGCAAAAAGACAGAAGGCACCGAAGACGTCTTTGATTTCGAAGAAGACGACGACGACTTGTTCTGATTGGCTGGACTTCTTTAGCCTTGAAACCGTGCCGCTTCGCCTCCATGTAGCGGGAAGTGGTATAAACCAATGAAGGCGCGAAAGTTTTGATTGACATGGCGCACATCTCAGTATTGGGCTTAGGGAATTGGGGGACTGCCATCGCAAGACTGTGGCTCTTGGAAGGTCACAAAGTCAAGGGCTGGACCATTGAACAAGAAGTCTATGAATCCATTACGATGGAGGAAATCAACAAGAAATATCTCCCTGATCATCCAGTTCCGGGCCTCGAAGTCACGATGCACCTTACAGAAGCTTTGGAAGGAAGTGAAATCATTGTTCTAGCCGTTCCATCTTCGGTTATTATTGACGTAGCAGCCGATGTAATTCCGCACCTTCAACCCGGCCATGTATTACTCGACTTGGCCAAGGGACTCGCTCCTGGCAAGCGCCTTATTTCTGAAGCGATTCAAACTCAACTCAAGGAAGCCGGCAAAACAAATCCCCTTGCCGTCCTTACCGGACCTACCATCGCCCCGGAAGCAGCGGGTGGCGTGATGACCACGGCCCTGGTTGCGAGTGAGGATCACGTGATTGCAAAGCGGCTGGCACAAACACTCAGCACGGCGAGTTTCATTCTTCATCCTGCAAGTGACCCCGTTGGTGCGGAATTGTGGGGGGCGTTCAAGAACGTCGTAGCACTTGCTTGCGGCCTCGTTGACGGGCTCAAACAAGTTGGTGACCTCGGTGGAGACAACCTCAAGGCCGCTATTTTCATGTCCGGTTTCAAAGAAGGATGCTTACTTCTCGCTGAACTCGGTGCACGAGCAGAGGTAGCCTTTGGCCCTGCTGGACTTGGCGACATGTATGTCACTGCAACCTCACCCCATGGCCGAAATCGAACCATGGGAGAGAAACTGGGTACTGGCTTAACGGTAGAACAAGCCTTGGAAGAGATGCACATGGTCGCTGAGGGTGTCAGGGCAACTCGGATGTTCATCGAACGTGCCGAAGACATGGGACTCACCATACCGTTCACCAAAGCGCTCAACACCCTTCTCAACGGCGATATTGACGCTGAAGAATGCTGCCGAAGAATGGTAGCGCTTGGTTGATTGAATCGGCATCGGTGCTATTTTGAGGGGCAACCCCGTGAACGGTGCATGGCCGAGGAATTGACAGACTTTGAAGGCAAACTTCTCAAGTGGTTGGTCAAGAGTGATTTTCACATCCAGCCTTGGTCTACAAAGGACGCTGCAAAGGCCTTCAAGGTTGATGAAGACCTCATCTACGAGGCAGTTGCTGCACTGACGAAGAAAGTCCCTGAACAGATTCAAATCTTCTACAAAGAAGGCGCCCTTCACATCGCTGCAGATTGATCAAGATTCTTGCTTTGTGGAATCTTTTTGCTTTCGCCCTTTCATTAGCATGCTCAGCCACGTAGGCTTCCTTACGTCGCCCTCTTCGTTTACAAAAGAGCGCACCATCAACGACAGAAGGTCAATGATAACTACAACAATGAAAATCAGAATGAGCAAGGCAAAGACCTTGTCGTACTGTAAAAATTTGAGATAGGTGCTGATGTAGTAGCCAATTCCTCCAGCACCTACGATGCCGATAACCGTCCCATGGCGGACATTGTATTCGAACATGAACATCAATTGACTCAACAAATGATTGCTGTTTTCGGGGATGACGACGTTCAAGAAAATACTCGGACGGCTCAACCCCATTGCACGAGCCGCTTCAAGGGGGTCATTTCTCATGCCTTCGAAGACCTCATACTGTAATTTACCAAGATACCCAACGGTGTAGAATGTCATCGCCAATACTCCAGAGAGAGGGCCGAAACCGATAACGATCACGAAGAGAATGGCCCAGATGAGACTCGGTAGGCTTCGTACTGCCGAAAGAAAAATTCGGACCGGGATTGAGATGTATATGGGTACGAGATTTCTGGCGGCAAGAGATGAGAGAGAGAGCGCCCCCACGAAACCAAGAACCGTTGATACAAAGGCTATTTTTAGCGTTTCCATCATGCCGAGATAACCAACAGAACAAAAGAATTCAACATCATTGTCGCACACAGGGTAGGACCGAGCTTGAAGTACGCTCCAATTTGGCGGCCACATACTCTCTTCGAAGAAGACAACGAGGTTGGTAAGCCCCCCTTCAAGTCTGCCCCAATCGCCTTCAACTAAGCCATCAAGCGTACGCCAAGCCAAGAAGAAAAGAATCACGACAATACCAAATAAACGGTATTTCATTCCTCCTCCCCCTTTGATTGGAGTTGTTCCCATTCTTTGATGGGCATGTCAATGAATCGCTTTCCTTTCAATTCCCAAATTCTCGTTGCGAAAATCTGAGCATTATCCTCATGGTGCTCTACCATGATCACGGAAGTTCCCTTGTTCACCAATTTTTTTACTGCTTCAAGAACGGTATCGACATTCGTTTGGTCCAATTCCCCGAGGAACTCGTCCGCCAGCATGAGTTGTGGACGCTGCGCAAGGGTTCGTGCCGTCGCCACCCTGCGTTGTTGGCCACCAGAGAGACGTCGAACCGGTTCGGACGCTTTGTCCTCAATTCCTAATTCCCTCAGAGCCTCAAATGTTCGCTCTTTCCTTTCCTGGAACATCGTCTTTGACCACTTCACTCGCAGCCTTGCGCCCAGTGAAACGTTGTGCGCAACAGTGGCGTGGCGAACGAGGCCGAGTCGTTGTGGAATATATCCAAGACCGCCACGTCGTTCAACATGAATGGAATAATCCCCGTCAAGTGGCCTAACCAAACCTGCAATGGTCCGAATGAGGGTGGTTTTTCCGATACCTGAAGGACCAAGAATCGCGATAATTTCGCCAGGATGAACCTCGAGGCTGATTGGCTCCGAGAGCGGTTCATCATACCCGATGACCAAACCGTCAAGAGACAAGATAGCATCGTTTGACATTGCATCCCCTCTTTCGTTCCTACAAGCAAGTCTTTTTGAAACGGTTGGAACGCAAGCGTCCCGTTGCCTCAATCGGAATGGTTGGTATTTGTGACATCTTTTGCTCCAAGGTGCCGACGAAGTAATCCTCTCTGTTGGGTGATTGAAAAGATCACTTCGCCGACGTTTCAGTCTAGAAGACTCAATTGAGTTCACTCTGCAATTTCATACTTTGAATCAAAGTATGTTGAAATTCCTGGAATTGCACTGATAAGGCTACTGTAACTCCCCAGATGCTCTTGCGAATTGACTTCGACAAGACCTGGTGTATTGAGTACGTTGGAGAGGATTTGATCTCCACACGCAGATTGCGGTGATGTTGAATCGACTTGGTGAGAGGCCATTGAATAGCAACCTGTGTAGTTTTGACCGCCCATCGGATAATCCTCCACATACATTTCAGAGTTAAGCGCTAAGAGAGCATTCAGAATCGCTGTCCGTGTTTGAACGTCGATTGTTTCTGGATTGTACATCACTGGGTGTGATGGAGCCGAACCGTATGATGGCAGAAGGATATATTCTGATTCGGGCAAACACCAGTCTGCGTTATCTGCTGCAACATCATTCCCGCAGTAAGAAGCAACTGTTGAATCCTTTGCAAAAGCAACATCCCCAACACCTTCAGTCAAACACTTTACTGCCCCTGAGTACGAATAGTAAGGAGTACCCGACTCGGGAATGCTGGCATTTTCATTGAAGAATGAAGTGATGGTGTCTCGAAGCGATTCAATATCATCTTCTGGACCAACAACTGGTGCATAACCCTGGGAGATGAGATGGCCCATTGGCAGAAGCATACCCGCTGATTTGAGCCAACCAGTATGGCAGGAGGTTTTTCCTTCCATCATGGCAAATGGATCTGTTGAGGTGTCGTTGTCGAGGTACGCGTTAGCTATCTCAGAGCCGTTGAGAACAACTGCATGTGCATCATAGTGCGTACGTCCATCTGACTTCAAATCTGCAGCCATTGCTGAAAGACCGTATTCTTTCCATCCGACCCAAGCGGCGCCTCCATCCATAAAGGCAATGTCTGCATTACCAAAGCGCAATGCTTCGATGATGGCTCCCTCAGATGTGACTGGATAAAGCGTAACTGTCACTCCAGTCTGCTCAGCAATGAAGTCAGCGAGAACCTGAGGATTTTCTGCAGGATTTTCATAATCATCTTTCATTTCAAAAGCGATTCGAATGTTAGAGATAGTAGGTTCTACCGAATCATTGATATCGAATTTTGTGTCATAGTATGCTGAAATCCCGGGAACATCCTCAATCAAATTACCGTAGGAGGAAAGGTGCTGAGTAGCTGTCGTTGCGGAGATTGCAGGTGTGTTGAGAACATCAGCGAGAATGGATTGCCCTTCCACTGAATCCTTCATGGCCACTAAAGCATCTTGAACGAGCGTCATGGTATCTGCGTCACTTGTAGCTGGATTGTACATCACAGGGTGAGATGGAGCATTTCCGTAGGAGGGTAGTAAAAGATAATCTGATTCTGGTAGACACCATTCAGCATTATCTGTTGCAACCTCGTTACCGCAGTAAGAAGCAACGGTCGAGTCTTTTGCAAAAGCAACATCACCAACACCTTCTGTCAAGCACTTAATGGCACCAGAGTAGGAATAATACGGTGTTCCCGAGTCAGGTATGCTTGCGTCTTCACTGAAGAAATTTGTAATCGTCGAACGCAATGATTCGACATCATTCGCATCCCCGATGACATTTGCGTAGCCGTTTCCAATGAGGAAACCCATGGGCAGAAGCATGCCCGCTGACTTGAGCCAGCCAGTGTGACATGAGGTCGTACCCGCCATAAGAGAGAATGGGTCTGTTGTTGGATCGTCATCGAGATATGCCGCAGCGATATCTGAATCCTTGAGAACAACTGCGTGGGCACTGTAGTATGTTCTCCCGTCGGATTTTTGGTCTGCTGCAATGGCATCGAGACCGTATTGTTGCCATCCAACCCATGCTGCACCACCGTCCATGAAGGCGATGTCTGCGTTACCAAAGCGCAAAGCTTGGAGAGCAGCCCCCTCAGAATCGATGGGATAGAGTGTGACGTCCATGTTGAGTTCAGCGCTCATGTAATCAGCCAGACGTTGAGGGTTTTCATCGACATTCGTATAATCGTCTTTGATGCTGTAAGCAATAACAAATTCTTCGAGGCCTTCGTTTTCGTCTTCACCACCGATGCATCCAGCGAGGGATGCAGAGGCGATTAAGAGCACAAGCAACAGTGTTTTCGGGGTTTTATTTTTCATCAGGTTCACGTCCGTTTTAGGTCACCCGAAAAGTCCCCGGGATATAAGTTTTAGGACGCCCTAAAAATTGAAATCAGCGAATGCAAATGCTGTATGAAGCGGTTGGTAGTCCCTCTCGGATTTGAACCGAGGTCGGAGGAACCAGAATCCTCCATGATGGACCGCTACACTAAGGGACTCTCAAGGTGGCCAAGAGCGTAGCCTTCTTGAAATCAGCGGTGGCCGTTGATATCAAACCGTAGCGAAGCGAGCCAAACCTTTGGAGACCCAAGAGAGCATCATGATAATCATAAATGAGGCCAGGGCATATTTTGCCCATGGTCGAACTGGTTTTGTTTCCGGCCACAAATCAATGCCAAGAGCTTCGGCCTGTTCTATCAATTCCGCCATCTCTGCGAGATGGTCTTCGACTGACTCATGAGACATGGAGGTGAATCAAATGCCGATTTATTTGAATGCGTCGCAGGAACGCACAGCCAACGCTTCTTTCCGTGCGACCATCTTTCAGCGACACAAGTCTTTGAAAGGGCCACCAACAAGCGGCATGTATGAGTGAAGTCCCAAAGGGCATGATTGTGCCCAACCAAGGACGGGGCCATCCACGACCGACGGCGACCATGACACTCACCCGTAATGGCCCCAATGGCGTTGAAGTGTTGCTTGGGTTGCGCTCAAAAACCATGAGAGCCTTCCCGAATTACTGGGCCTTCCCTGGCGGAGGTGTGTCCCGTGTTGACACAAAGGCGATCGAAGTTTTGGACCAACTCAAAGGGCCTGAGGCTACAACAATTGCCTGCATTCTACGGGAAATGAGCGAAGAATTAGGCCTTACTATTGCCGAAGATGGACTCCAACATATTCCACTCAAGGCTCGAGAAGATATCATTGAAGACAAGGCGAAATGGCTCGTTCATGCTCAGAATGGTACATTTCCCTTCGTTCGCAACGGGATTAAAGTTCTCAGCCACCGCATCACGCCCCCGTTTGGACCCGTACAATTTGACAATGCATTTTTGCATCTGCATGCTGGTGATGCAAGCACTGTCCCAGAGATTGATTTGGAACCCCAAACAGAATTCACTGAGATCATGTGGGCTGAACCACTGCAAATCATACAACGTTGGAAAAACCATGAAATTAAGGTCGCACCTCCTGTCGTCACCTTGCTAATGGAGATTGAGCGAACACTTGCTCGATTCCAACGGAACATGGTGAAGGCGGCTGATGACATTGCAGAACGTCGCCCGGGAAGACGCTCAATCCTGTTTGCACATGGAGTTGAAGTTGTACCCATCAAAACGGCAACCTTACCGCCTGCAGACCACACCAATTGCTATCTTGTCGGTGACCCTGAAGGCGGATTTATTCTCGTTGACCCTGCCGTAAGAATGCGAGAGGACATGGAGGTCCTAGCGACGGCAGTTGAACGCCATCGAGGTTCGCTCGAAGCGATTCTGTTTACGCATAGCCACAGCGACCACATTGCAGACATGTCCCTTTTGCGGGAGGCTTTTGATGCTCCTATTTGGGGCAGCGAATACACCAACAAAAGCCTGCACTGCGACCGAATTCTTTCCGATGGTGAAGAATTGCATCTCGGTGAGCAAACATGGACCGTTCTCATCACGCCCGGACATCACCCGGGTCATGTTTGCTTGATCAGTGAAGCAGGCTTGGTTGCTGGCGACATGGTGGCAGGCATTGGAACAATCCTCATCCCACCAGGCACCGGTGACATGACCGTCTACATCGAACAACTTGAGCGACTGAAGACAATGAATCCTCACCTTATATTCCCCAGCCATGGACCCGTCGTCGCCATGCCTCAGCAGTTGATTCAACACTATATCGACCATCGAAAAGCACGCCATGAGCGAGTGGCTACAGCAGTCAAAGAAGGACATCAAGGTCTCGAGATGATTGCGGTGGCCGCCTACGCGGACTCTCCGGATGCTCATCCTGGTTTGGCAGTTGACCAGACCCTTTCTCACTTGGTTGCTCTTCAGCGTGAAGGCCGGGTTGAGAAGTATGCTGATGGCTGGCGAATGGAGGTTGAATAAATGGGAAAGCGTGTTGTGATTCGAAAAGCTGGCGGTGTCAAGACGGTGACCACCCAACCTATGGAGAAGCCAAAACCTGCAGCCAATGAGGTTTGTATCAAGGTCGCTTATGCTGGAATCAATTTTGCTGACCTTTTGATGCGAATGGGCTTCTATAATCCTCGTCCACCCTATCCGTTCACCCCTGGATACGAAGTGAGCGGAGTGATTGACGCAGTTGGAAGTGAGGTCACTGACCTTGCTCCCGGCCTTCGCGTTGTCGCTGCCATGCGAAACGGTGGTCAAGCGAGTTACGTGGTTGCTAGCCCAGAGCGGGTGCTCGTACTCCCCGATTCAATCTCGTTGAAAACTGCGGCTGCAACGCCAGTAACATACCTAACAGCACACCATATGTTACATCATCTCGGCCATCTCAAAACTGACGACAGCGTACTTATCCACGGTGGAGCAGGTGGCGTAGGTACTGCCGCATTGCAACTCTGTCAATGGGCAGGGGTAACAAAAGTCTGGGCAACATCTTCCAAACCGAAGCATCACATTATCACAACATACGGGGCTCGCCCTATCGACCGACATAACGAAGATTTCGGCGAGATCATCCGACGTGAAACACAGGAAAAAGGAGTGGACCATATTCTTGACCCAATCGGTGGTGAACACCTCAAAAAGAGCCTTTCATCACTTGCAGAAGGCGGGCGCCTGTACACCTATGGCTTATCTGCCGCAGCTCCAACTGGAAAGAGGTCGCTTCTGAAAGCCATGTTTGCCTTGAGAAAATCTCCTCGCTTNGACCCCCTTCGACTCATGACGAGAAATCGAGGCGTCTTTGGCGTCCACATGGGTACGTGGACCAATGAGGTTGTGATGCAGGAACAACTCAATAGAATTCTAAAGGGCATACAAGAAGGACATCTTGAGCCAATCATTGATTCAGTATTTCCCGCCGAGAAGGTACAGGAAGCACATCAATACATCCATGATGCGAAAAATATTGGAAAGGTTCTCTTGGAATTTGAAGCATCACCCTAATGCCTAATGAACCGTGACGAGACATATCTGTAGTGAGGGTTGTAAGTGAAGAAAGCGATGTCTGGGTTTGACCTTCGTGCCATGGCCCGCGAACTCGACGCACTGAAGGGAGCCTACGTTAAGAAAGCCTACATGCCGCACTATGAGCAAATCGTTCTTCGCGTCAATCCAAAAGGAGAGGACCAGCGAGACCTCGTATTTGTTCGGGGCGAACGCATCTATACTGCCAAGCGTGACCGCCCGATGCCGATGACGCCCCCGCCGTTCGCCATGGTGCTGCGTAAACATCTGCGGAATGCAAGGCTGACCGGAGTGAGGCAGGTTGGTTTTGACCGTGTTCTTGCCTTTTCATTTGATACCAAGGAGGGAGAGCGGACGCTTTTCGTTGAGGTGTTTCGGGACGGTAACATCATCCTTGTTGATGAGGAAGGGACCATCATTCAACCCCTCACACATGCATCCTATGCTGGCCGCACTCTCAAGAAAGGTGTTGAGTATACACCACCTCCACCTGCGATGAACCCCTACAGCCTCACCAAAGAAGAACTTGAAGAAATCCTTACCACTTCGGACAGAGATTTGGTCTCAACCTTAGGAGGGAAAGTGAATCTTGGTGGAACTCATGCCAATGCAGTGTGTTCGTTGGCGAACATGGAACCAAACTCGCCACCAGAAAAGGCTGATGTGCAAGCGGTTTATGACGCTTTAAACACGCTCCTCACCGACCTTGATTCCTCAGAACAGGCCTTCTTGATCCTACGTTTCAATGACCACGGAAACGAAGGATGGGAGGAAAAACTCTCCTCAATGGAAGTGGCGGACAAGGAACAGTGGTTGGCTGAGCGAGCCGTTGAAGCAACACCCATTCTTCTCCCTCAACATGCTGATTCGCCAAGAGTAAGTTTTCATTCACTTTGTGAATGCATCGACATATGGAAGGGTGCCCATGACGCTCACGCCCTACAACGAAGAGAAGAAGAGCGTTTTGAACAGGCTGGACCAGGACGAGGCCAATCAACTGAAGTTGAACGACTTGAACGACGTAAGGCCCAGCAAGAGAAGGCCTTGGCGGGGTTCTCAACAAAAATTGAGAAACAACAACGTCTAGGCCACCAGATTCAGGAACATTGGACCCACGTCGAGACCCTCCTCAAACAGACCGCAGACGCTGTTGAACGAAATGGATGGCCGGCGGTGAAAAAGGCAAGTAAGGACATTGCGTGGATTGTCGGTCTGAATCCAGCTGAACGCCAATTCACGGTTCTATTGCCAGATGCCGAAGGACAACCAAAGGGACCACAAGTTCTCTTGGAACTAGATGCAAGTGTCCACCAGAATGCTCAACGCTACTTCGAGGCAGCCCGAAAGCAAAAGAACAAGACATCGGGTGCTGTTCTCGCTCTTGAAGAAACCGAACTACAACTGAAGCGTGCTCGAAAGAAAGAAGACAAACAACGAGCAAGTGGTAAATTGAACCGGTTGAAACGAAGTAAGCGGATGTGGTTTGAACAACATCGCTGGGCCATGATTCCTGGAGGGCATCTGCTGATCGGCGGAAAGGATGCGAAAGGCAACGATACAGTTGTGAAAAAGCACCTTTCTGGAGACGACATGTACCTCCACGCTGATTTACACGGTGCACCCTCCTGTAGTCTTCGTGCTGCAACAGGCTTTGCCTTGGAACAACGAAGGCCGACCCATCTGCCTAGTGACATTCCAGCCTACAGACTGGTTGACAAATTGGAAGCATCAGTCTTGGATGAAACCAAGCTCAACAATGCAGCAATGATGGCTTTGGCTTGGAGTCGTGCATGGAATAGTGGGGGCTCACATGGAACGGTCTATAGCGTAAAACCAGCTCAAGTATCAAAGAGTGCACAGACCGGTGAATTCGTCGGGAAAGGTGCCTTCGTCATTCGTGGCCAGCGTACGTGGTACAAGGATTTGGACCTACGGCTTGGAATTGGAATTGTAGCAATCAATGGAGTTCCAATGATGCTCACGAGTACCCCCGAACACATCAAAGAAATTTGTGAGCGCTACGCAATCCTGAGCCCTGGATTGACGAAGAAGGACAGATTGGCAAATCAAATTTACAAAAATACCGGACTTTCAACCGACGATTTGCAAGCGATTTTACCAGGTGCCTGTGATGTTCTTGAAGAACAAGGCATCTTGACAGCACCGAATTCGGAAGAGGAATGATGTCCGTAGCCGATCAATTGTTGCGGTTCTGACGGCCACCGCCACCACGGCCACGGCCACCTTGGCGGCCTTTATGTCCACCACGGTTTGAAGAGCCGTCTCGAGAAGAAGAACCACGGTTCCATTGTTGTCGTCCACCTTGGCCACCACGACCGCCGCTTCTACCGCCACGGCCACCGCCACCACCGCCACGGCCACCACGGCCGCCACCGCCATCTCGGCGATTCGATTGTGATTTGGTACCACTACGACGTCCTTGGCCACCACCGAAGCGGTTGGACGGACGTCCGTCATATCCCGAGTTCTTCCTTCGCTGTTCCCGTTGTTTTTTGGTTGTTCTGCGAGGCTCGGGAGGTATGTATTCAACTTCAAATTGCGGCAATGCCCCGAAGTCGGGAGGGGTGAAATCAAAATTGATTCCAACATCTCGTTGGAGTCGACTGTACATTTTCTTTTGTGGCTTCTGTATCAATGCAACGACAATACCGCTTGACCCACCACGAGCAGTCCGCCCACTACGATGCTTGTAGGCCTTGCCGTTTTCGGGTGGATCGTAATGAATCACCGCATTGACGCCCTCGACGTCCAAACCACGAGCGGCAACATCGGTAGCAACCAATGTCATGCACTCGCCGTGAACAAAGGACGCCATGGCCCTGTCCCGTTGGCGTTGTGACAAACCACCGTGAAGTGCGCGAACGCCTATGCCGTCTTCTTCAAGCTCGTCTGCGACGCGTTCTACACCAAGACGTGTGCGGCAAAACACAACGCTGCGACCGCACTTGCGAATGATTTCAGCGCTGATGGAGACCTTTTTGCTGTTGGGCATAAGCCAGAAGAAGTGCTCCATGTCGGTAACTGAAATATCTGCATCTCCGATTTCGAGGAAGACCGGGTCTTTTTGGTAGCGATCCACGAGTTCACCGATATCATCGTCCAGAGTTGCACTAAACAGTACTGTGTGAGCATCTTCTGAACATCTGTCCAAGATATCACACACGGGTTCCATGAACCCCATGTCAGCCATTCTGTCGGCTTCATCAACGACCACTGAAACTGTATCTCGAAGGACAACAGCGCCTCGCTCCATCAAATCGAGCAGACGGCCAGGGCAGGCGACGAGAATATCCAACCCTCGCTCCAGTGCACGGTATTGGTTTTTGTAAGATACGCCTCCATAGACCACGCCAACCGTGCGGTCCATGCGTCGGCAAAGAGGTTTGAGAACTTTGAAAATTTGTTCAGCCAATTCACGGGTTGGTGAAAGGATGAGTGCGGTAGGCCGATTGGGCTCAGCAATAGGGACGGTCTGCAACAAGGGGAGGCCAAACGCCAGTGTCTTTCCAGAACCTGTTGGTGCTCTGCAGGCGACATCAACTCCGTCAAGGATGAGTGGGATGGCTTCAACCTGCACTTCAAAGGGCTCAACGATGTTCTGCGAGGCCAAAATCTCCTCCAGTGCAACATCAACACCGAGATCGCTGAACGAAGTCATAAGATTGCCTCATGCTTGGCCGCCTTCCGACCCTATTTAGCATGAACCGTGCCGAGGAGGGTGCGAAGGGTCACCTTGAACTCAAGCTGAAGTACGCAAATACATGGCCACAGCGTTCCCTCCACCGAGACAGAGGGTGACGATACCCGATTGTGCCTCGAGACGTCGCATGACGCCAAGGAGCGTTATCAAACAGCGAGTTCCGCTTGCGCCAAGTGGATGGCCAAGACTTACGGCACCACCGTGAAGATTGAAACGGTCGTCAGGTATGCCAACTTCTTGGGCCACCGCACATGATGCAGAAGCAAAGGCCTCATTGTGTTCGTATACATCAACGTCCAATACGTCAAGTCCATTTCGTTCAAGAAGCGACTGAACTGCAGGGATAGGAGCGCTCATCACTCGTTGAGGGTCAACGCCAGAAGTGCAGTAATCTTCAATCGTGGCAAGAATGGTCCACCCTTGTTCGAGAGCGTAGGATTCTTCGGCAATCAGCACTGCACTTGCACCGTCGTTGAGGGTGCTTGCATTTCCAGCGGTAACTGCTCCTTTCTTATCGAAGGCAGGACGAAGCCCTGCAAGGGATTCAATTGTCGTAGAGGCGCGAATGCCTTCATCAGAGCCGAACATGATTGGGTCGGCTCGCCGCTGAGGGACTTCAACTGCGAAGGTTTCCCAATCAAACCATCCATTGTCCCAAGCTGCTGCTGCACGCTGCTGGCTGCGCAGGGCATATGCGTCCATCGTTTCTCGAGAAATATTGCATTCCTGTGCCACCGTCTCTCCAGTCGTACCCATGTGAACGTCGTTGTAGACGTCCCAAAGTCCGTCGTGAATCATTGAATCAACGAGTGTAGAATTGCCCATCTTGGCTCCTGTTCTTTGTCCCATTAGCAATTGCGGCGCATTGCTCATGCTCTCCATGCCACCAGCAATGATGGCCTTGTATTCACCTGCACGGATGCTGTTTGCAGCCATCATGGCTGCTTTGAGAGAAGAACCGCAAACCTTGTTGATGGTAGCGCAGGGAATTGAGACTGGTAAGCCCGCTCCAAGAGCGACTTGACGGGCGGGGTTTTGGCCTGCTCCAGCCTGTAATACCTGGCCAAAGAGCACCTCATCAATCACGCCCGACGAAGGCTCAATGTCCATGCGAGCCAGGAGTTCTTTGACCGTCAAAACACCTAAATCCACTGCGCTAAACGATGAAAGGGTGCCAAGGAATTTTCCAATTGGCGTGCGAGCTACACCGCAGATCACTGCTTTTGGTTGGGACATGACCAATGCTAGCATGATGGATGCCTTCAAGGTGACCGTTGGTAAGAACGGGACTTGAGAAGGCTTGATGTGGCAGGCCTCTTGGCATGGCCATGGCGAAGTTCAAAACCAATCTGGAACTCAATCGAAAATCTGACGAAATGCGAGATGTTGAGGTTACACTCGACTTTACACCAAATGCCCTTGCATCTGTTCTTTACCGCCAAGGTAACACCGTTATCCTCGCATGTTGCACCAAAGAGGCAAAACTACCTCGTTGGTTCCCTCGTGACGCCACAAAAGGATGGGTTCACGCCGAATACTCCCTCTTGCCTGGTTCAACTGATTCTCGGTTCCGACGTGAGCGAAATGGTGCCAAAGGACGAACACAAGAGATTGAACGCCTGATTGCTCGCTCTCTACGAGCAGCAGTTGACTTGGAAGCACTTGGGCCTGTTGCGCTCAACGTTGACTGTGATGTACTCAATGCCGACGGCGGTACCCGGTGCGCATCAATTACAGCTGCCAACATCGCTCTGCGCCTTGCCGTACGACGACTCATTGCATCAGGAGACTGCCTGCCCGTTGACCTTCGTCCAACCTTTGAGCAACGAAAAGAAGGATGGGAGCCCCCCTCAATGAGCGAGGCCGAGCGAACCAACCATGAAAATGATGTCATTCCTCACGATCTCGCTGCGGTATCTGTTGGACTCATCGATGGAGATGTTTATCTCGACTTGGATTATATTTTGGACTCCAATGCAGATGTTGACATGAATGTGATCAAAACCAGTGACGGACGTTATGTTGAAATTCAAGGAACTGGAGAGGAATCCACCTTTTCGGCAGAGGAACTGTCTGGCCTCCTCGCTTCAGCAGACGGCGGCATGGAGACATTGTTCCAGCACCAGAAAAATGTCCTCAATGGAGCGGTTTGACTCTTCATCGTATTGTGTCTCTTGCCTTCAACATCCCATCGGAAGGCTTGATATGGCGAGGGCACTCGCAAGCCTTGCACGGGTCAGTAGCTTAGTTGGGAGAGCGCGGCACTGAAGATGCCGAGGTCGCTGGTTCAAGTCCGGCCTGACCCACCAACATCGCACCTCCTACGAATGTTTGACCGTTCTTTTATGGCGAAGATGAGTTCTATAGAATGATTTGCCCAAAGGGAACACTCATCATCATGAGGAAAAGGGTTCTTGAGGAAGTTGTGCTTTGCCCGTATCATGGCCAGAGAGAGTGGAGACCAACTCTCGGGCAACGAGGCTCATGAAGAGCACTCACGCTCCAAAGATAAGGATGCAAAAGAGCTCCAAGAAATCCGACAACGCCGCCAAGGCAGAGGCCGAATGTTCCTCTCAAACATTGAAGATTTTGTATTGATGGGGGGTATTGTTTACGGTCTTCTCTTTGCTCTTCTTTTGTTCTCGATGTCGTCAGGTGTGCTTGGCAATTCAACCGGGTTGGATCATGCTGCGTCAACGACCTTCCTTGACATCGGTGATGAATGCGAGCAAATAACCGATGAGCCCTGGCTCAATATATTTCCAGACCCCGACAAGGAATTGTTTTCAATAGCCGGCCATAACCTACCGAATGGTGTCGCTTTTCTCAATTATTCTTACCTTTCAATTGATGGAGAGACAAAATCTACAGTGACTGAGCAATACGGCAGCAACGAAACGACGCGAGTGGTCGACGAAACGACGAACAACTCCGGAAGGGCCTATTTCCGAGCACCGTACTCAGACCTTGCAGAGGGGCATTACGAGTTGAAGTTCCGAATTGATGTTTACGAAGAAACCAACGTCTCATCCCAGCGAATCATTGGCCCGTTGAGCCAATCATTGACCTTTGAGCACAGCATCTCGGCCGAGGCACTCGCATTCCTTCCCTTCGTTGACGATACCGAACATTCTGAAGTTCGCATTGAAGATGCGGGACCACGCTCGTGCTGGTCGGTTCAGGACCTCGGCGATTGGGGTTATCTCTTGATGGGAGCGGAAATTGGTGGCGGCCGTGAAACTGCTATGTTGACCGGTGGAGCAGCCGGAATTCCAGCTTGGTGGATGGCCTTCATTTCGCTTTCACTGTCCATCATTACCCTCCTCATCATCTATCCAGTGATGTACAAAGTATACCACCAAGATACTGACGATATCCTTTCTCGCAGTCACATTGTCCGCTTGGTCGAGGACACTGTTGAAAGCATTGCAGAAGGCCTGAACATCGATGTCGACCAGGAATTATTCAAAACTGAGGTGAGAGAACTTTCAATCGACATCATGGTCGCTTACAAGAACACAGAGAGTACGCTCTCGGACTCAAAAGAAGTTCGCTCTGAAATACTTCGACAACTGCTTGAGGAATTTGCCATCTTCCGAGTCTACAAGCCAGTACAACTCAATACGCGGGTCATCGGAGCCGGGCAGGTCATTGACTTTGATTCGGGCGTAGGCATTGGCAGCCGTGAAGCAGATGCACTGGATGACGATTCCGAGCAACAGGATTACTCGTCCTTCTTTTCAGAACTCCATTCACTCTCGCGTATCGAAGATGATGTACGCGACAGTTTGGATTTGTTCTTCACCCGCCGTAACGACGTTGAGATGAAGGGTGCTGTTGTCACCAGCGACGACCGAGTCGTCTTCGTTTCGGTGATTTACCGGCCTACTCAACGCTTCGCTTTCTTTAGGTTTAACAAAACCTCAACCCAAATTAAGGATGAACTGTTCCGTTTTATTCACGACCGTAATGAAGAATTATTGGGCTCACAGGAGTTAATTGTCAAGACACGGAACGAAGTCTCCACGCTTGCAGATAGGTCAGGTGCGGGGCGAGTGGAGCGTCAATCCACTACCGATGATGAACGGATTGTTGCCGTTGCCAAACAAGACGGGCTTGGTGGCCGCATGCTTCAAACGAAATTCTTGGGAGACACCCTTTCTACGGTTGAATACATGGCCAATGAGAAGCGTGAGATGATCAACAAATGGGGCTTTTGGGGTTTGATTTTCTTCGTCTGGATTCCATTCATGGCATCGGGTGTTCTCGTCGGTGCTATGCTCGGCCTGCTATCTCGAATGCAATTCATGCGTGTTCTTCTTGCAACCCTTATCGGAGGCTCCATCGCATCAATCACGTGGGCATATACTGCCGAGGGCATTGTGAAGTTCATGCACCAATACAAACTTGAAGTCTTCATTCCCATGATTATTGGTGTGTTCATCCTGATGGCCGTCCTGCACATTCGTTCAACCAAGATGCGTCGTCAAACCGAATTGTTTGAAGATACGCTTCTTGACAATTTCCACGCCGACGTTCTCGCCAAATACGGTGATCAGTAGGTGATGAGGTGAATGCGATATCGACCTTTGAAGGTCAACCAGGTCATGTTGGTGAATTGGTGAATCTCGGCATAATCACCGTCAGTGACCGAGCCAGTTCTGGCACCTACGAAGATGAAGGTGGTCCGGCAATTCTCGGGTTTTTTGAAGCAGCCTTCGCCAGCCCATGGGAAGCACATTACCGGTGTGTACCCGATGAGATGGAAGCCATTGAGAATGCATTAAGGGAATTAGTCGACGAAGTGAGATGCTCTGTTGTGGTCACGACTGGAGGCACGGGACCAGCCCCTCGAGACATCACTCCAGAGGCTACGGAACGCGTCTGTGACCGATTGCTACCTGGATTTGGAGAACAAATGCGAGCCATTTCCCTAGCCTTCGTCCCAACAGCAATTCTTTCTCGCCAGGTAGGTGGACTGAGGGGGACGAGTTTGATCTTCAATTTACCAGGCCGGCCAAAAGCCATCCGAGAAACAATCGATGAGATTTGGAAGGCGGTACCGTATTGCATTGACCTCACAGGAGGGCCATACATGGACATGCGAGATGATGTGTGTCATGCCTTTCGTCCAAAATCAGCCGCTCGTCGATGAAACCCCCATCATCACATTCATGTGCTGAGTTTCGTTGCTTTGATTTGGAGAAGAAAAGAATGAATGGTAACATCCTCATCCACGGCGCCACAATGACACTACCAACACAAACGGTCATCGGAGATTTACGAGTCAGAGACGGTATCATTCATTCCATCGCAATCGAAGGCACATTGGAACCACTCGATGATGAACTCTTCATTGATGCCGAAGGATTGCATCTCATGCCCGGAATGATTGACCCACAATGCCATTTCCGTGACCCTGGGCAACCCGAAAAGGAAGATTTGGCCTCTGGGTCGGCCGCAGCAGTAAGTGGCGGCATCACATCCTTCCTTGACATGCCCAATAACAAGCCCTCAATCACAAATCTAGCCGGCATGCAGATGAAATTGGATACTGCTGCTGCAAAATGCGTCAACAATTACGGCTTTTTCATTGGCGCTACTCCGAACAATGTTCCTGAACTCCAGGAAGCGGTAGGCACGCCCGAAGAGGCAGTAAGCATCCCAGGCATATGTGGTATCAAAATCTTCATGGGCTCTTCAACCGGAACGCTCCTGGTCAACGAGCGTGATGCTTTGAACGAGATTTTCTCCAAAACAGGCGGCCTTATCGCCGTGCATGCAGAGGACGAAAAGCGATTGATTGAACGATATGAGACCTACAATTCTCGGACAGATATGGCCGCACACGCTCAATGGCGTGATGATGTCACCGCCCTTTTGGCAACACAGTTGGCAGTCGAGCTCGCACAAGAGCACGGTCATCGCCTCCACGTATTGCACCTTACCAGCGGAATCGAAGCTGAATGGCTTAACGGAATCACTTCGCTTCCTTCCCAAAGTGACAATGAAAAAGCGATTATCACAACTGAGACATTGCCTCAACACCTCACCTTCGACGAAACGGACGTGGAACGGGAAGGAACGCGTTTGAAAATGAACCCTCCGATTCGCTATGCGAAGGACAAAGCACAACTTTGGGACGAACTCAAAGCAGGAACGATTCAGTGCATCGCAACCGACCATGCACCTCACACCCTCGAAGCAAAGGCACTCGGATTCCCAGATGCGCCAAGTGGTATGCCTGGTGTCGAGACCTCGCTTGCCGTGATGCTAACCCATGCAAAGGACGGCCAATGTACGATTGAAGACGTGGTTCAATGGATGTCAACAAACGTTGCTGATTGCTACAACATGATTGGAAAAGGCAGATTGGAAGAGGGAGCAGATGGTGACCTTGTATTGGTTGACATGAACAAAGAAGTCACTGTTGAGGACGAATTAACATGGACAAGAGTTGGATGGAGCCCATTCAGAGGCCGACCCTTGGTAGGTTGGGCCCAAGTCACAATCGTTGCGGGAACTCCTGTCTTTGAGCGCACGGATGAAACTGGTCAGAAAGGGACACTTCTGGTCGAACCTGGTGCAACAGGAACGCCCATTGTAATGACGCCTTGGAGTTAAGTCTCAAGAGAGATTGTAGAGCTGACTGTATTTTCGCTCAACATAACGCAGGAATGGTTCTGGACTTGGAGGAGTACCCGTAGCGTCAGTAATGAGTTCTGCAGGTGTTACCTGACTGCCGCGTTGATGTATTTTCGGACGTAGCCATTCGAGCATTGGTGACCAATCACCCGTCGCAATCATGTCGTCAATATTACCGAATTCTTCGCCCATGGCCTCCAAAAGTTGAGCGGCATAGAGATTACCAAGCGTATAGGTTGGGAAGTAGCCAAAAGCACCCATCGACCAGTGGATGTCTTGAAGACATCCTAGACGGTCTTCTGGAACATCAAGGCCAAACCAATCCTTAAACATGGTATTCCATGCCGTTGGTAGGTCGTCAACACTTAGATCACCATTGAAGAGTTGTTTCTCTATTTCGTAGCGTATCATCACATGTAAGTTATATGTCACTTCATCTGCTTCTACTCTGATAAACCCCTTTTCGACGCGATTGGCAATACGGTTGAGAGTATGCTCATCCCAATCCGGTGCGTCGGGAAAGGCCTGCTTAAACCAAGGAAGAGCTACTTTCCAGAAAGAAGGTGTTCTCCCAATCTGGTTTTCCCAAAATCGGCTTTGAGACTCGTGAACGCCAAGCGAGACAGCTGCACCACGTGGCGTGTAGCGGTGATGTTGATCGAGGCCTTGTTCATAGAGTGCATGTCCTGTTTCATGCATCACTGCATAGAGGCAAGAGAAGGGGTCTTTTTCATCAAAACGTGTTGTGAAACGAGTATCACCAGGCCACAAACCTGCTGAGAAGGGGTGTGTTGATGCGTCCATTCGGCCTGCGTCAAAATCAAAGCCCATTGCAGCGGATACATCGTGACAGAAGGCTTTCTGAGATTCAATGGGGAAGCGCATCTCAGCGGGCAACGTGGGTTCTTCTTGCTTGGATTGTGCAGCAGTTATTGATTGAAGAAGTGGCACCAACCTGGCCTTCAAGCCTGCGAAAAGCGGGTCGTAATCTGCAACCTTCATACCGACTTCGTATTCGTCGAGTAACACATCGTAGGGAGTGGTCTCAACTCCAAGGTAATCGATCTTTTGCCGTGTAAGGCGAATGAGATGTTCGAGAGCGGGTTTGAAGGCTTGGAAGTCAGATTGTTCACGGGCTTGTTGCCATGAGACCAAGGCCTCTGACCGTGCTTGAGCAAATGATTCAACAAATGATTGCGGCAAGCAAACAGCCTGTTGGTGGCTCCGGTTCATTTCACGGACGTTTGCTTTTTGATCATCATCCAATTCTATAGATGAGAG
>QQSD01000078.1:29592-63306 GCA_003602485.1 Candidatus Poseidoniales archaeon
CCAAGCCATCATTTCCCCACGAGAGGCGGCACCTTTGGCGGGCATAAGGACCTCTTGATCCCACCCCAAATGACCTTGAATGGCACTTAGCCTGTGGATATCTTTTACCCGATTCAAAAACTCGTCATAGAGGTCCATGAAATCCTCACGAAGGGGTTCTTCTTGAACACTCCCCTTCTCTTGATTGTGGAAAATATCTCACAAAAAATTCATCATGGAAGCACACATTGAAGAAGAGTTGTGACCTACACTCACCATGGCCTCTCCCTTCCGCCGAAAAGGAAAAGGGGGGGGTGATGAGGGTGCAATTGACATCGACATTGCAGACCTCATTGACGCCGAGGAGGGGGTTCCGGAACCAATTATAGCTGTAGAACCAGTTGTTGAATCTCCTCCAGAGGGTGATTCTCAAGAAATTGACCTCATGGCCAAGAGCGCTCGAACTGTCATCGACACCTGCATGGATCTGAGGCGGGGTGAGAACATCTTGGTGATTTGCGACCCGACAACAACAGACATCGGTCAAGCACTACACGATGCGGCAAGCAAGCGTTCGGATCGCGTTCTGCTCGTTGTCATGCCCAAAGGGCGGCATCACGGGGAAGAACCTCCTGCGCCTGTTGTGAACTTGATGCGACAACAACAAGTCGTCATTGCCCCGACGCGCTATTCTCTGACACATACACGAGCTGTCCGCCAAGCCATCAAAGACGGGGCTCGAGTTGCAACCATGCCTGGAATGAGCAATGAAATGTTCACCCAAGGGGGCATGTCTGCTGATTTCACTGCTATCAAAAAGAAAATGGGAGAGATGGCCCCAGTCATGCGACGCAAGCGAATTGTAAACGTCAAATCGGACTCAGGTACAAACGTCACATTTGAGGTGAATTGGCGTGAATGGAAACTGGATGATAATGGCATATGCAATCGACCACGGATGCTTACCAACTTACCTGCTGGCAAGATCTTCACCTTGCCTCGGGAAGGCACTATGAATGGAACAATTGTCATTGATGGGTCGTGGGATTCTGCCCTTGTGGATGAACCCGTTGCACTCCAAATTGAGGACGGCTTAGTCGTTGACGTCAAGGGTGGAATCGCTGCTGCACAAATTCGTCAAGCCTTTGGTGAAGCCGCTAAGCGACTTCGTAGCAAAGAACAAGAAAATGTTTGGACCGTTGCTGAGTTTGGTTTTGGAATGAACCCGAATGCGCGCCTTATGGGCAACGTTTTGGAGGATGAAAAGCGACTCGGGACCGCTTATTTTTCACTTGGTGATAACACGAGGCTAGGTGGAACAGCAGCGGTAGGAATTCACATCTCTGGCGTGCTTGAAACACCAAGTATTTGGTTGGATGAAACGCCAATCGTAGAAGATGGGACCTTTCTGGTTGACTAATCAATAGCCCAAATTTTGCTGGCCGCATACGGGACAGAAGCGCCAATAAGGGTCAAGGCCGATTCCACATCCGCGGCAGTGAATGCCGGAGCGAATGGTGGGTTGAACCAATGGAGCCTGTTGACGAGGCCAACCCTGTTGTCCTGGTTGCTGAGGTTGCTGCCAATTCTGTTGTGGAACGGGTTGTTGAGGAGGGGGTTGTTGCCAATCCTGTTGATTTGGCAATGGTTGAGGACGTTGATTCACTGGTTGCCGGGGTTGAGCCACAGGTTTTGCTGCGGCCCCGAGTGGCTTGCGGACGGGAGCGATAGGCTTGGGTAGAGCTGCAGTTCGTTCAGCGGCTGGTGAGGAAATAAATTCTGAGAGGGATACTACACCATCACCGTCAGTGTCGGCCTCTGAATGAAGTTCTCCTGCCTCCTCAAGTGTGCTCCCTGTTGCCTGTGCTAACTCTTCAACCGAAAGTGCACCGCTGCCATCTTCGTCAGCAGCAATGAAGTGTTCAGCCGCACTGACAAACTCTTCCTCTTGCTCTTCTTCGTGTGGAGGCACCTCAACAACTTCAGCAATGTTTTGTTGGGGTTCAATAACCTCTTGAGAAGGCAGTTCTACTGGTGCAGGTCCCTCTGCGGCCAACTCAAGGTCAAATGCTCCTGCGAAGGCATCTTGAGTTGCTCGAGCAACTTGCTTTTCGCTCTCAACATTCACTACTTCGGGTGCAAGCTCAACGGGTTGAACCTCGGGGAGAGCGACAGAAGTATCAGGAAGTGGAACAACTGGAGGTGACTCAGTCTTGCTGGTTTCAGGCAAAGGTATTGGTGGAATATCCTTTGCTTTCTCAACGACTTCTGGGACTGATGCCGTTTCTTGGACAGTTGGCTTGGGGGGCGAAGGTGGTAGGGCAATGGTGGCGGCAGAGGCCGTTCCACTAGCAAGTGTCGCCACGGGGAGAACATGTCCCGCCACATCGAGAGCAGCATTGAGTTCCTGGTCGATGCTCACTAGGGCATCCATGGATTGTTCAACCTGGCTGAGATAGCCTTCAAGCGCATTGAGATATTTGAGGACCTCCTCGCCTTTTCCAGTTTGATGAGCAACCGCAAAGAGCTTCATCATACGCATAGGGTCAGCAAGACTGGAGAGATGCTGTTCCTGTTGAGCAGTCATTCCTGCGACCTTTTGGCCCTGTATTTCACCAGAGGAACCTGGTTGACCAAGAGCGTTCAACAAAGGGTCTGGTAAACTCATCAATCCGAGATGGCCTGCAACAAGATAGTAGATTTCTCCACCCTCACATGCCATCCGGTCACTGGCGGCCTCAAAATCAAAGTCCCCAGGTTGCAAAACAATGTCAGAGAGGTATTCAAAAAACTGTGTCATTGCCTCATTTCGGGGCATGCTCATCATGTTATGGAGCATGTCTGATGACTCGGTTACACCAAAGTATGCTGCAGCAGCATCAACCTCAATTTCGGTGTTGTTGGTAGCGTTGCCATCTGTCACCGTCTCACCCTCCTATCAACCGCACTTAGGTTCTCCATTTAAGCCCTCATGAACATCATTACGCCGAGCGATTCTTTGCCAGATTGCAAATCGCTCGTGATTGTTCAGCAGACCAGCCTGTTTCCTGGAGTTGCATCAAAATACTCCGTTCATCTTCACCATCTGAGATGGCGCCAACTACCCATTCCACAGCGGATTCTCTGTCGTCTTCCTGCCAGTCCTCAAAGATACTGAGATCCACTTGAATTCGCGCCTTTCGAACCTTCGTTGAAGGCTCTTCTTCGGACGTAACTGACTTTTTCTTAGCGACCTTCTGAGCTGGTGCGGCCTGACGAGAAGGTGGTTGACGGCCAGGTGGACCTGAGGACTTTTGTCGCCCTGGTGGACCTGAGGACTTTTGTCGTCCCGGCGGGGATTTCGGCCCTGCCTTTTCCGCTGGCGTGGCACGTGGTTGACTTGCTTGCCGAGGCTGGCTGGCTTGCCGTCCTCGAGATGCCATCGGTGAAACTCCTTTCCGGTCAAGCGCATCCAAGACACTTTCTTCCTCTTCCTCATCATCATCAAAGAAGTAGTCATCATCGTCCTCATCGTCATCTTCCTCTTCTCGCAGCATTCGTGCGATGATGAGGCCGACCACGAGAAGACCGAGCCCGCCACCGCCAAGGATGACCATCAAGGCTCCAGCATCGAGGCCAAAGAGGGCAGCATCGCCGTCACCTCCCTGTGGGACATAGGGACAACCGTCATCGTATCCATCAACACCTTTCGGTTGGTCGACACAGTTGTCATTATCGTCAAGAACACCGTCTCCGTCAGTATCACGTTCGGAAATGTGACATCCGAATTCATCCACCTGATTTCCTAATCCTATCGGTGTATTTGGGCAACGGTCCGGATTTCCAGCACCCTCGATGAATTGACCTGGGTCGTTCATTTCCAACCGCTGGTAATAGGCGTCACGTGTTGCATTCCAAGATGAATCTCCCCAGTTGTCGCCAAAACCATCATAATCAGTATCTTGCCATTGGGTTGGGTCGTCCCGGGTTGAGGCAGGTTCAAGTTCATCTCTCCACCCATCTCCGTCGTCGTAGCAACCTCGGTAGATTCTGAAGGATGTCCCTGCTTCATTAGGGCAATCATCTGCATTGGATGCTGGAGACGGATTGTCACCGTAGCCATCTCCGTCGGAATCGAACCACTGCGTGTTGTCCGAAGGGAATGCATCACCCGTTTGATTCGTATGTAAGCCGGTAAGAGGGTCCAGATCATAGGCGTACATTCCAGAATATCCATCTCCGTCAATATCGGTGTCGAGCGCACTCTCATCCGTGCAGCCGTTGTCAAGGATAGGGAAACCAACTGGCGTATCATCACAAGCATCATCCAAATCTGACAAACCATCGCCATCACTGTCGCGTTGGCTTTCTGCACAGCCATTTGTGTCGACCGTCTCACCGCTTGGGGTGGCAGGACAGGTGTCTTCAGGGTCATTGATTCCGTCGCCATCCGTGTCAGAAGTTCGCTGTTCAAGGCTACAACCCTCTGTATCCACAGAAACACCTGTGGGAGTCGAGGGACAAAGATCCAGATTATTGTTAACGTCATCGTTATCGTCGTCGAGTTCTGATTGCGCACATCCTTCGGAATTGACTGGTTCATTCGCAGGGGTATTTGGGCACAAGGTATCCAAATCGTTGATGACACCGTCTCCATCACTATCAGCAACGTCGATGAGCCGGCAACCAATTCCGTTGGTACCGTTGAGCACACCAGCTTCTGTCGGGCAATCATCGCCTTCAAATCCGGCCAATTGGTCACCGAACCCGTCCCCATCGGTGTCCAACCATTGACTGTCAAGATAGGGGAAGGCGTCACCCTGTTGATTTTCTCTAAGTCCAGAACTTGTATTCAGGTCGTATGAGTAGATGTCGGTATAACTGTCACCGTCACTGTCCAAGCAACCAACGACGGGGCGTGTTGAATTGCCCCAGATGTCTGAACATCCGTCTAATTTGAGTCCCATCCCATTGGAGCCGTTGTAAAGTGCAGTCCAATTATCTGGGAAACCATCGCCGTCAGTATCGTTCGCAGCGGCTGGATAGAATCGGAAATGATCGGGATTGGTTGCATTTTCAGAGTCATTATCGCCGAAGCCATCACCATCGCTGTCCACCCATTGAGTTGCATCGAAGGGCCAAACATCGGCACCATTTGTGATGTTCCACTCGAAGATACTTCCTACATCTGAAACGTCACTCGAACCGTCGCCATCAGAGTCCAAGCAGCCGTTGCGGTCACGCCATGAAACTCCATAATCCCATGGACAATAGTCACCATGAACGTTGTCGGCGTCGTTATCTCCGTAGCCGTCGCCGTCATAATCCTCATACTGAGAAGCAAGATAGGGGAAAAGGTCTCCCGGTCCTGCGTTGGGGTCGTAAACCGGTACCGAACAGCAATCTACGCCGTGGTTGTCACCAAAACCATCGCCATCGGTATCCAAGGCTTGCTTCCAATTGCTCTTGAACTGGTCACCGTCGTAATAGGTGCCGTCGTTGTCAGACCAACCGTCCTGGTCGAGATCTCCACACCCATAGCGGTCAATCCATGATGTACCGCCGACGTCATCACACCCATCGATGGAGTCCTTGTAGCCGTCAGCATCGTAATCTTCACACCCGAAAATGATGTAAGAAGACAGTCCGCTGGTGGTTGGACAAGCGTCAGGGAGTGGGCCAAGGGGATTGTCACCGTGGTTATCTCCATCCGTGTTCATCCACTGGTCACCCACCGTAGGCATAGCATCCACCAGATCAAAGACAAGGTCACGGTCTTGGTCCTCGTAGAGGCGTAGAATGATGACATCATCATTCACTGTATCCCAGTAGGCCATGTGGACGGTCCCGTTGGCGTCAATCTTCGCGTTCAATTCTTCACGAACCACAACGTCTCCAAATTGTACCGACATCCACGGAGCAAATCCTGAATGAACACCGTTGAGTTCTGCAGTGTTAACGATGAGATGATGAGTCACCGGGTCGCTGGTCAACATCAAGAGATGCGTCCCCGTATGGAGAATGTCCCAAGCCCCATCAACTGCAGCAGCAGGACGTTCTTGGATGGTCACCCAATGACCCGTGCTGTTGAGGCTCATCAAAGAGGATACCGTATTTCCTCGAACGGCTAACATCGGGGATGCTCCTCCTTCCAGGTCCAGGCGGAACTCGCCTGCAATGCCACTGGGCTGTGCGACGGTGTGTTGATTCCATATGTCGTCGCCTGGCCATTGCTCATAGACGCTCAGAGTTCCGTCGTTGGTCAAAACTGCAACGATGATTGACCCGTTGACCAATTGAGCAATTTCAATTTGAACATCAGTATCCGTTCCGTTGGCGATGAGGCTTTTGCTGAGAGATACACCGTCATAGGACCACAGAGAAAGATTTGATTCATCCGCCCCATCATCTTGGGTGACCAATGCTACGACGAGCTCATCGTTTGCTAGCATCATTGTAGGGTGTTGAGAGGAAACAGCTTCGCCTTCCTCCCCCAATGTACCCAGCGTCCACGAACTGTCTCGAGTAGCAAGGGCAAGCTGATCGGTATCGCCATGCCGATAGATGAGGTGAGGTACATCCGTACTGTTGACTTGAACCGAAATATTGCCACCGAGTATGACGCTGTTGCGTACCATTTCCGACGTCCATCCATTTGTCTCATCGTACGCTGAATAGAAGATTTGTTGGCCAGCACCCGTGGTGTAAGCGACTGCTTGCTTGCCGTACTGGTCAATAGTTGAGCCGAGATATTGGCCAACCGTTCCAGTAGATGCAACATTCTGTTGAACGGCCGTCATCGAGCGTGTCGTGTGGAGATGGATAGCGCTTTCATCTTGGGTAACCAGAACCGGTTGTCCGGTAGACCGCGCTTTGAAGATGAAGGTCGTGTTCATGTTTGCATCCTCTGTGATGGATTGAACGACCCATTGGCCTGAAGGAGTCTGGTCGTTCATATGTTCAAGTTTGACAAGATGCATACCAGTGTTGTCACTAAAGGTGAAGACTATGCTTGTTTCACCCCGATGTGCAGTAGCGAGGTCAAGCCCTTGGGCCGTGCCGGTGTAAGCAAAGGAAATTGATTCCCAATCGCGTTCGCTCAAGATATGATACTCGAGGCCGTAACTCGTACCTTGCTGGCTGTTGCGAGATGAAAAGACCATTTCACCCAAACCATCTCCATTGAGATCGCCTGTTGCAACCATGCGTTGCCCAATCTTTTGATTGCTCGTGCCCTGAGCAAGCAACTGAGATTCTGACTGCAAACCACTGGCACTGCCGAGGTAAATCTCAACCTTACCCGATGTATCACCGTTCAAACTCGAGATGTAGACATCACCAAAGCCGTCTTCGTTGATATCACCTGCTGAGACGATTGCTTCACCTATTCGGGAATTTGGTACAGTTGGAACAAGCGTCCAATTGGGCCCATTTTGATACCCGCTATCGCCTCCGTTGTACATCCATAACTTTCCTCCTCCGAAGGTTTCAGTCCCATTGAAGGGTTCAGTGATGATGTGGTCGGCAAATCCATCGCCTTGGACGTCACCTACACAACGCACCGTATGGCCGAAGAGGCGACCTTGGATGTTGGTCTCAAGTGTATGGTCGGGGGTGCCATTGTATCCTGTGCTCATGCCACTGAAATATTCAATGGAGGAGTAATCGGGTGAAGTAGTGTACGTCCCTACGTTGGAAATAATCAGTTCTTCATGGCCATCACCGTTGATGTCACAGCCCTCAATTGAGCGTCCAAACAAGTTACCATTCTTGGATGCTGTTAAGTTTCGCTGACTCGAGAGGTTGGACTCACCACCGTCATAGAGGTTGACTTTTCCATCGATTGTTGATGTCCCTGAGCCAGAAACGAACCCGTATGCTGCTGCTGCAAGCATGTCTGCTTGCCCGTCGTGCATGAGAGTAGAGAGGTAGCTACCCAAACGCTCTCCGTTTGAGCCTGAAACAGACCACCAAGGCGTAGCTGAGATTCCCGATGCATTTCCGAGATAAACATGGACTTGACCGTGCGTGTGATTGGAATCATTGGTTGGATTCCAGCCGGGAAGGCCAACCGCCAAATCTTGAATCCCGTCGTGATTGAAATCCCCCGTATCCAAACCAGCACCAAAGTGACTTCCGTTATCTTCACCGGCGAGAATCATATCGGGAATTTGAGCAACACCGCTTGAAGACCCGTAGTAGATTTCAACGCGGCCGTTTTCTACATAGGTGAGTAAACTGGCCTGCGGTGTGGCAATAATGAGGTCGTCATAGCCGTCGTGATTAAGGTCCGCAAATTTGATTTCTCCTTCTGAGACATCATCTTGACCGGTCACAATTTGAGTAGGAGTGGGGTTCACACGGCCTGAGTCCTGACCCGCCAACGAGCGGATGAGATTGATAGAAAAGTCATTTCCAGATTGGGTCATGGTGGCGACCTGCTCGATGTTTTGGTCGTCCAAGCCCATGCCTATGCCGTCAACAATCGTGGTGTCTGTGGCAAGAATACGTAAATCATGCTCGCTACCGTCAATCCGTAGCAAGACCACTTCTCCAACTGAGGAGCGTGTGTAAAGAATATGAATCAAGCCTTGGTCATCGATTTCAAGTTCAAAATCTTCACCAACAGGACCTGCATCCAGCAGATAATTCGTCCAATATGCTCCGCTGAAGTTCACTTGGTGAAGGGCACCAGAGGACGTCCGCATCAATCCCCATTCAAGTCCTTCTGATGTGATGTCCAAGGCGAGGTGGGTGGCATTCACGTTTTCCATAATCGTACGTGTATGCCATCGAGGGCCATCATAGTACGTTGCACTTTGCCTTGCATACCGCCCCATTTTCAAATCTGGACCATCTGCATAAAGGACGCGTGGCAATTCATTGGACGTGATACCGATAGCACAATCGACAAGTGTCGATGTATTGGAAGCTGCGACAGTATCAACAAGGGTGGAGGTCCAGGCACCCGACGGACGATGGACTGCTGTTCGAACAGGCCCTTCTTCCGTGCTCCAACAGTAATGTTCCTTGTCATGGCGATTTAATTTGAGGTCCGGTGTACCGTGATGTTCGGTGCTTGAATTGTTCAACTCCTTGCTGTGCCAATAATCTAACATTGATTCTTCCTTCACCACTGCATTTTCCATTCCATCAAAGGTGAATGTCGTGCCTGCAAAGTCATGCCCGTAGCCCGATGCCGTGGTATACAGGCTGCTTTTCTGCGAGACATCCTTCCCCTCATCAAGCAAGGTTATCTCGGTTGGAAGAGCCAACATCGGTGACCACGAGGCGAGAAGAAAGGTGAGGACGACAAGGACGCTTTTAGCGAGTGTTCTTCGAGAAAAGGCGTCCGACATAGCCTACACACAGACGCCGACCTAGAAAATCATTGTTCACAAAACCCTGACCCCCTATGGGGGTCAATTTCCCCTGTCAATGAGATGAACCGCTGACTTGAGAAAGGAGCTTGCCGTGGACTCTCCATGGCTGACGACACGTGGCTGGTGGTAGCCAATGGAACTTGGCCAGACCGTGAGGTCATGAAGGCACTGGTCAACAATTCGCGCCAATTGATTGTATGTGATGGCGCATTAAACCGGTGGACTCCGGACATGAAAACACCAACCATTGTGATTGGTGATTTTGATTCTGTAGACTCCTCGTTACTTGCAAGATGGGAAGGAAAAGGAGCCCAGTTGTTGAAGCTCCAAGACCAAGACACGAATGACTTGCAGAAAGCCATGGCTCATATTGAATCATTAGGAGCCGTTTCAAGTCTCATTTTGGGAGCGACAGGCGGAGACCCTGCTCATGAAATTGCAAACCTCCTTGTTTGCGGGACGGTATCGTTCGAAACTCGATGTCAGAGCCCGACCCATGAATATTTATTTTTTAAGCCCGAAGTTAACTACTCTATAGATTCTTTCTCCGGCCAAGAATTCTCGCTTTTCGCTATCGAAAAATGCCTCCAAATTGTTCTCAAAGGAGCTCGCTTTCCTCTTGATGATGACAGCCTTGAAAGCGGTTCGAGAGGGTTGCACAATCAAGCAACTGCAACGAACATCGACCTCGTTTACCAAGCAGGCCGATTGATGATGATCAGGGCTCTTCGGGAAGAGGGCCCTTCGGAAGATGGGAACGAAGCATAGCCGAATAGTCTTCAACACCATCCCAGGATTGAGATTTCTCGTCGATTCGTGCGTGCTCGAGGGTTTTCTCAAAACCTCCCCAGTCCTCAATCAATTTGAGTTTGAAGGCAGCGCGAGGCGTATATCCCGGAAGGAAATTTCTCCAGAGGAAGGGAATTCGTCCGGGTGTGACTTTGTTCACGATTTGAACGATGGATGTATTGCAGGTTGTCAAGAGGGAGTGATACCACTCAGGTGACACAGAAAGGGAATTCAATTTGCCAATAAGGCCCAACAGAAGCTCCTGGTCCTTTCCTGGCGGTGTGATGGCCCTGAACATGTAATCTCGATTGCCACGTCCGTGCGTTCGCAATCCGGTCACATCGCGTTCAAAACCAACGAGGAGATAGAGTTCATAGGCTCGCCAAAATCCATTCCATGGGTGGTATCGTTCGCCTTTTTCTCGACGTGCCTCAAAGGAAAATGAGAGGCAGGTTCCATCTTCAAATTCAAAGGTGAGGTAGGTATGTGCCATTCCATGAATCGAATGGAAATGGTCAACTACGAACCACACATCTTTGAGTTCATCAAGACGAACCTTGACTTCCTCTGCCCACTGTTCATCACGGTCACGTGTTGTGCGCCATACGAAATCCCGAACCATGTGAAAGGTGATGTCATTTCCATCAACCGTAGCAGTTGTAGCATGCTCACAGTCATTCTCCCATACGAGGTCGAGTGAAGGCTGAAGGGGACGTATTCGCGTCCACCACAAATAGAAGGAACGCAATAGAACAATCACGAGGAAGGCAAGCAACAAGATACCAATCCTTTCGAGCCAAGTCATTTCATTCCCACCCGTGCCAAATTTGCCATTCATCATCCCACCAATCCATGGTTCCATCGGGATGTTGGCGCCAAAGGACACCTTGGTCGTCAAGCGTGGTAGGCAAGCCTTGAGTGTCTGGAGAACCGTCTTCAAGGACTTGTGGTGTTGGCCCAAGTGAGGGAAGTTGGAGAGGTTCGGGCTCTCTGTTTCGAATCAACAGAATGAATACGAGCAAGGTGACGATCAACGCCAGAGCACCAATAGAGAACCATCCAACTGATTCGGTTGGTGTCTCGGGTCCAAGTGATGTCGATGGCATAGCAGCGCTTTCATTTTCGCCAATATCTAGCGGTGGCAAACGAATGAGATTCACCCCCTCAATGGAGGAAATCATTTTGTCGGTCACAATTTCGAGCGAAATCAAATATGCACCAGGTGGAAGTTCAGTGCAATCGAGGAAGGTGCTGTTGACGCCTTCAACAACCTTGCCCTTGATACGCCAAACCTTCATCAAGGCGTCATAATCCATGTTTTGAGTTGTTGTCACTCTAATTTGGCAAGGTGTTTCTGTAGTATTTTGGTGACCACTTGCAGAGAGTGAAAAGTCAGGAGGTGGACGATTATAGATGGTAAAGTTGAGGGTTGATTCTGCTGTTTGTCCCAAACCATTTCGGTAGGTCTCCTTCAATTTGTAATCGCCCGCAGGCCATGAAGAACAATCCAGTGTGTCCTCCGAATCAAGAACGCTGAAGGGTGCTCCGGTGAAGGTACGAACACCAGTCTCCCCGTAACGTGGGCCTGTTTCATCGCCAAAGTTACGATGGATTTCACACACTTCTCCAGTCCTGATGGAACTTGCAGCATTCAACTGGAGGTCGACCAATGGAGTTTGCAATGCAGGCTTGAGAAGGAAGGTCGGGAGAGGATATGAAGCGATGGATTCTCCATCATCGTCAAAGAAATCGAGCCTCAAATCGTGTTCCCCCGCAGACCATGCATCGTAGACGAGACTCACATTTGTTTGACCTTCGAATGATACTTCGAGCGTTTCAAGAACGGCACGTTCTTTGTGCAAGCCGCGTAATTTGATAATCAGGTCATTTTCCGCTGCAGTTGAATTCAACACAACAACAACACGAACCGCATCGATGTCCCCGTCTTGATTGGTGTCGATGGTGTCGTTTCTCAAAGCGAGCAAGGTTAAGCCACGCTCAGCAAGTTGTTCCTCTGCAGTTATATCAGCCGATACTTGCGGCATTGGTACGAGCAAGAGCATCAACAAAAGAGTGAGCGTATATGCCGTACTGCGACGATTATTGAGCATCTTGCTCACCTCCTTGGGCCTCTGGAAGTGGCGGCAAGTCTTCCAGCGGTATCAGTTGTGGAATAGTAGCACCGATTTCCGGGGCTGTCATGAGTTTCATCTCGGTATCGAAGGCAAGTTGTTCCATCATGGTAGCCCTGCTACGAGACATTCGAACAACGAATGCTCCTGTCGCTCCCAGCAGGAAACCCAGTCCGATGATAAGGTACGTTAGCCACGATGCGGCCGGATCTTCACCCATGATGGCGATAGCTGCTGACAATTCACCATAATCGTTGGACCACCCGTCTCCGTTTTGGTCAGGGCATCCCTGTACGTCCCGTTTCGATTCACCAGCCACATCGGGGCAGTCGTCTCTGAAGGCGCCCAATGGAAGGTCGCCATAGCCGTCCCTATCGGTGTCAGCCCATTGAAGCGCCTCTGTCGGGAAAGCATCGCCTGATCCAAATGGGTGGGCTGCCCAATTTTCTGTAGGATCTGACCAGCCGTCGCCGTCGGTATCACGGCAGCCGAGTCGGTCAAGAATCGAGGTCCCACGCGTTTCAGGGCACGCGTCCCCTTGATGCCCAGCCATTCTATCGCCGTAGCCATCACCATCACTGTCTCGCCATTGAGATGGTTCGTGAATAAATGCGTCTCCTAAATTTGACCAGCCATCGCCGTCAGTATCCTGGCATCCCCAGCGGTCGCCACCAGAGGAAGGGCCTACTGAAGTCCCTGCAACATCTGGACAGACATCGGCCGTGGTGCCCATTGGGTTGTCGCCACGTCCGTCGCCGTCGCTATCATGCCACTGCGTTGGGTCTTCTGGCCAAGCATCACCCGCACCACCTGGGCTCGCAAGCCAGTAGGATGTTGGGTCCGACCAACCATCACCGTCACCGTCAGGGCAACCCCAGCGGTCGAAGGTTGAATTTCCCTCAGTGGTTCTACAGCCGTCGGGCCGATAGGAGGTCCTCCAGGTTTGGCCGTCAAAATATTCGAGGTTATCCCCATAGGAATCATCATCGGTATCGTGCCACTGTGAGGCATCATCGGGGAAGGCATCTGCAAAACCAAAGGGATGAGCAGTCCACAAATCGGTTGGGTCAGAATAGCCGTCTTTGTCTGTGTCTCTGCATCCTAAACGGTCGAAACGAGAGATCCAATCGTTGTCAACTTCCTCGGGTGTAGAGCCGACACAAACGTCTCCTTCGAATCCGGACAAATTATCGCCATAACCGTCCCTATCGCTGTCTCGGAACTGAGAAGGAACGAAAGGAAAGTCATCGATTTGAGTGGCTCCGTAGGTCTGGTTATCACCCCACCCGTCATCATCTGTATCCCGCCATTGCGTTGGGTTGAATGGGAAATCATCGACCTGTTGAGCACCAAAGGTTTGGTTGTCACCCCATCCGTCTCGGTCAGAATCTTCCCACTGGGTTGGTTCTGCAGGGAAGGCATCTGAACCGTTTTCAATGGTCCAATTTTCATCGCCGTCTGAGAAAGTGTCACCGTCTGAATCAGGACATCCGAAGCGATCTCCGAATGATGTACCGGTAAGGAACGGACAGGCATCAGGCTGTGATGCATTGCCGAAGTATTGACCGATTTCCCAAACAGCACGGGTATCGTTAAGCGAAGCGTCAGCCCAGTTATCGCCGTATCCATCGTCGTCAGTATCGTTCCATTGCGAACGTTCAGAAACAAATGCATCGGCTTTCCCTACCGGATGCGCAAACCAGGCCTCGTAGCCGTTGAGGCCTCCGGGGTCTGGGTCAGAATAAGCATCTCCATCAGAATCAATGCATCCGTAGCGGTCAGCGGAGGAATAGCCTCGGCTGTATTGACAGTGGTCTCCTTGGTAGCCTTCCAAATTGTCGCCGTAGCCATCGTTGTCAGAATCCAACCATTGTGTGGCTTCATCAAGGAAGGCATCTGCACCGTTTTGCACACCCCATCCGTTGTCTGGATCAGACCATCCGTCGCCATCACTGTCTGTACATCCACTGCGGTCATTGGTGGAGGTACCGACCAAATCATCACAGTCGTCGTCATTGTCTACAAATCCGTCCTCATCTGAATCTCGATTTGTTTTGTCAATCGATGGAGTCAACGTGTAATCAAAGCCGTCATTGCACCATGAATCACTACCCTCCACTTTGATGATGATTTCACCCGCTGTCGAGAGCGTCGTGGAAAGTGAGGCTGACGGATTTCCATCGTCTACGTTTTGAGTGACTGAATCCATGGTAAAGGTTCCAGTCCAGCCGTCATTGACACACCACCATGCAGGATTGCTCATGCTTCCGGAGAAATCCACTCGGACAATGTCGCCTTTTTTACCTTGGATTTTCCAGTAGTCGCGCTTGTCGTTAGGAGAGCACCCATCAGCATCGCATACATAGCCAGTTGAGGAGACGCCATCAGTAAGTCCGTTGGCGCTTGTGGGGTTGTTATCAGCGGACGCAATGGGCAGATGGAGCAGGGTGAGACAAACGAAGACGACCAGCCACCCTCTGCCGCTCATGAAATGGGATAGCCCTATGGATTATCAAACGAACTCCTACGAGGGTTCACCGTATCTGTGTTTAAAGTCGCTGTTTTCCGAGACATTGACGGAAACAATCTGTGAGGTTTGTGTGTTGGAATTCGTAACCGCTTTCAAGCAGACGATGCGGTGTAACCCGCTGACCGTCGAGCACCAAAGCCTTGCCCATTTCTCCAAATAAGGTACGGATAGCAAAGCCCGGAACAGGAATGAACCACGGGCGCAGCATCACTTTACCGAGCGATTTTGCAAAGGCCTTCTGCTGAACAGGCTCGGGGGCTGTTAGGTTGTAGGCACCCTTGCATGAGGGGGTCATCATCAGATGGTGAATGGCGTAGATTTGGTCATCGAGTGAAATCCAAGAATAATATTGTCGCCCTCCACCAACAGGTCCGCCTCCACCGAGTTGTGTTGGGAGAAGGAGTTTCTTGAGGACACCACCCATCGGCGTCAAAACAAGACCGGTTCGCAGCCATACGGTTCGGATTCCGGCATCAACAGCAGGTTGTGCTGCTGCTTCCCAATCTTGGCAGAATTCTGCTAGGAAATTGTCACCTGGTGCTGAATCTTCGGTCAATATCTCGTCCTGTCGGTTTCCATAGAAGCCAATCGCTGAACCACAGAGAAAGTTGGACGGAGGGTTTTCGAGCTTGCTGAGAAGGGTTGCAAGATTTTTCGTGGGCGTCGTGCGAGAGTTGACGACGAGTTCCTTTCGCTTCTTGCTCCATCGTTTGTCTCCAATACCCGCACCGGCGAGGTGAATCACCGTGTCAAAACCATTGAGATCTCCTTCAATAACCTCTCCAGTTTGGTCGTTCCATCGAATGACATCATCGTTTTTTGCATCCGGTGGTAGGATTGTTGTCGGACGTAGAAGACGCGTGACCTGATGACCGGCAGCGGAGAGGAAGGCACACAATTGCAAACCAATCAATCCAGTAGAACCGCTAACGAGGATACTATGTCGGGCTTTGTCTGCAGATTCTGAGATTCGTTTCAAATCGTTCTTCACCCGGAGTGTCCTGTAGGCAAACATTTGGTTCATTCGTCCCTTGACGGTGAAAGGTGCCGACCAAAATGTAAGGGGATGGAAAGGAAGTTTCCATTGTACTGTGTCACGAATTTGACTGGATTGGGAATCAACACCGATGAAACGATGTTCATGGTCCCATTTGCCAAAAGGTCCTTTCTCCATCACATCGTTGAAAACTTCTCCACTCACAACGTCATAATGACGAGCAATCCACATCATTTTGACCGGTCCAAGACTCACCTTGAACCGAGTAGTTGCACCGTTCACTAAGGCTCCTGCTTCAATTGGTGCGATGCCTTCCCATTCGGGCATAATCCGTCGGAAGGCCCCTGGGCTGTTGTACCAATTCCACACGTCTTCAACTGGTGCATCATAGGTTGCGAGATGCTCGTAGGTTGGCATGTCAGGTCCTCATTGATGGGCTGAATACAGCGAAGGGCCGGACCCTAAGGCAGATTGAACTGTACTCGGGTTGTTGTACTTCTCCATGTAGGCTTTGGTGTTGAATTTACGTTTGGTTGAATCTGAGGTCATGCAGCGAATCTTTCCGAAAACTGCACGTTCGGTCCAGCCTCGGTCAAACTTGCCCATCACCCATCCAATACCAGTGTAGGAGTTCGGGTCGCGCCCGTCGAGTGCCCATCGGTCGTTGATGGCAATCATCCATTCCATGGCCAATTCAGGTGTGGGAGACCATTCAAGGATTTTCTTCCCCCACAACATTCGGAGATAGTTGTGTATGATGCCTTCCCGGCGAAGTTGGTTTTGAGCTGCGTTCCACAACGGATCGTGGGTAGCAGCGGCTTCGAATTCCTCTAGCGTGTAGGTGTAGGGGCGCTGATCATTTGCGTGCTCTGCGAGCGTAATCTTGGCCCACTCGGGGAGGGAACTGTATTCCATGTGGTCATCAACCATGGCACAATGAATGAAACCGATGTCTCGCCATGTAATCACCTGGTCGAGGAAGGCTTCCACTGGTTCAGACATTCCCCACCAGCCCCGTCGACGTCCGTCATTGGGCAGATTGACTAACGATACATCCCAACGGTTCTGGGTAAAGATTTCATGAAGAATCTGATGAACACTAATGTGCCCGAAGTGGAGCCATGGAGAGATGCCGCTTGCACCTTTCTCGCCGGGATGGTTGCGTTTTTCGTGGTAATTTTCAAGACGCTCCGCAAAGAATTCTCTCCAACGACGCCTTGCTTCTACCCAACCGCCTTTCTTACTGAGCACTGGCGACACGTTGTGGTCAATACTCAACGTCGAGAGTGCTTTCTTTCCAACGTCTCCTCCTTCGGAAACTCGCCATAGGAATTCATACGGTGTTTGCGGCGTCTGAGATTGATTGAATATTTCACTGACGATATATTCTGGAAGGAGAGGTAAGTCGGCCGCCTGTTCAAGGGGTCGAGCGCTCGGGAAGTCATGCATGTGTTCGAGGATAGTCTTGTGAAGATGACGTCGGAGGGAGTAGGCTGTCGAAAATGCTCTGCCTTGGGCTCGCATGGCCATGAATCCATTGGAGTCAACGACGCGGATTTCGCAGGGTTTCACCTTCAATGCAGTGTTGAGTACATGCTTGGGGTAGTAGGTGGGGTAGTCGTCAATGACGCATATCTTGGCACGATGTAGCCACTCTTTGAGGAGACCTGAAGCTTCTTTACGCTTGGTTTCAATGTAGGGGATATAGGTCACACCGGTCTTGGCGAACGTGTCTCGATTGTCGAGCATGCCCTGCAGTACGAAGGTGGAAATGCGGTCGTTAGCCCACTTGTGCTGAAGAGCCAAACTTTCAATGACGACCAACGGCAAGTTGTGGGCTTTTGCGAGTTCAATACTGTGCTCGAGGGCGTGATTCCAATGAGGACGACGTGCTGCTGTCATCCAGTATACGATGTATTCACCGGACGGATTGACAGCCCCGTGAATTTGGATACGGGTTGAAGCGATCATGTGCGACGACCTCCCGTTGGTGAAGAGGACACCGCTGCCCGGTACACAGAGTAGGGTCTGTTTCGGGCCGTTAAACCTGGTTGTCCATCAAGATTGACCGGTTGTGTCAATCCGTCAATGGCCAGTTGTTGCATGGTTTCAGAAACCCACTTCAGAGACTGGAGGTCATTGAGCGAAAACCACCCTGTTGACGAGATTTCGTCGTTACTTTCTTGAATCTGTCCGGCATGTATGGCGACATCGTAACACAGGAATACTGCAGGGTGGTCCTTACGTAGTGCGGTTCGGACGCCTGCGAGTCCAAGTATGCGGCCGTCAAAGCCGGATTCCTCGACGAGTTCTCGCAGCGTTGCTTCCTCGGGACTTTCTCCTTCTTCGACGTGACCTTTGGGGAGTCCCCAGCAGCCTTCATGACGGCCCCGTGCCTCTTGAACGAGGAGTATTGAACGGTTGGCAACGACGCGGGCTGCAACGCCTAGGTCACACGATACGGTCGCCATCAATTTCGTAAAATTTTCTTTCACTATATCAAGAGCGGTTTAAGCCCAGTGGAGGAAAAAGACGAGTGTTTATATAAGAAATCTAGCGATTTCCTATCATGCTAAGCAGCAACCAAAAAACTCTCGACGAACTACCCGAGTCCGACGCATCGCTTCCAACTAAGTTCGGAGATTTTCGCATCCGTGCGTTTCGAGATCCATCCAATGGCAAAGAACACTCCGTCCTCTATGTGGGTGACATCTCAGATGGTAGCCCATTGGTCAGAATCCACTCGGAGTGCTTGACTGGTGATGCATTTGGCTCGCTACGTTGCGACTGCGGACCACAGCTCCAGGAATCGATGAAAGCCATCCAAGATGCCGGCAAGGGAGCCATCGTTTACCTTCGACAAGAAGGCCGTGGCATAGGCCTCTATGCCAAAATGCAAGCCTACGCACTCCAAGACATAGGCTATGATACTCTCGATGCTAACCTCGCGCTGGGCCTACCAGCAGATGCTCGTCGTTACGACATCGCAGCAGAGATGCTCTACGCAATGGGTGTCGATGGCGTCGAGTTGATGACCAACAACCCCGAAAAGCGCCAACAACTCCTCGACAATGGCATTCTGGTCACCAATCGCGTACCTCTCATCGTTGGACGCTGTGCTCAAAATAATTCCTACTTGCAGACAAAGGCGGCCCGAATGGGCCATATGCTTCCTATCTGAGGCCTCACCATGTCAACCAACCTTATCGGCCAAACCGTCCCCCAATTTTCCCTCGAAACTGACGACGGTACTGTCTTTGAAAGCACCTCGCTGAGCGGAACGTGGCGCGTGATTTTCTTCTATTCCCGAAACAACTCGCCTACGTGCAAGCGCGGCTGCCTCACCTTCAAAGAGCAACACGACCTTTTTGCATCCGCAGGATGCTCTATCCTCGGCATTGGACCTGGAACGGTTGAAGAGCAGGCAGTCCACAAAGCATCGCTCGGAGACTTACCCTTCCCGTTGCTTGCTGACCCCGAACGTTTGGTTGGCAAGGCATTCGGTGTACCCGTCCATCTCGGTCAGTTCCCTGCCAAATCATCCTTCTTGATTGGCCCTGACGACACCATTCACTACGTCTATGATTGGCTTTTCAGACCCCGAAGACACGTTGCAAAGATTCTTGCAGACATTTCAAAGGTCACGGGGGACAACTGAATGTGGGACGAATTGTTGCTTGAGGCAGGACTCAATGAGCGAGAAGTGCGGTCAATCATGATCCTCGGCTCGAGGCCACGCATGAAAGCCTCCGAACTCGCAAAGGAATTGAACACAACCAGACTCGACGCTTACAACAGCCTATCAAGACTGCAAGAAATGGGCATTGTCACCGCCACTGCTGACCGTCCGATGTTGTTTTCGAGCCTGCGAATCAACGAGGCGATGGAACACATCATCAACTCCAGAAAACAACAACTTGACAGACTCATCCATGGCTTTGATGACCTTTCCAAAGGCATCACAGAGACCGATGCATCCTATGAGAAACAACGAAGAGATATCGATGACCCACGCTTCGCCGTCCTGAAAGAACGAACGCACATTTACAATCGGCTGCAAAAGATGGCTTCGGAATCTGAGGAACGATTGATCCTCTTGCTCGGCCAATTTGGAATCCTACACCTTTGCCGCAACCCCGATGCTCTTGAGGCAGTCAACACCGCCTCAGTACGAGGCGTCGTGGTCCAAATCATCACCCACCTTGACGGTCGTACGTTACGATTTTTTGACCAATTAGACGCCAGTATTGAAGTTCGCCACTCGGATGAACTCGACTCCCTCGGGTTCGTGCAAGACCAGTCAGAAGTGATTCAATACCTCAACATTGAGGACAATCCTGTCGGGCGAGGAAAGGAAGACGCAGCTCTCATCATTGAATCTGGACCCTTCTCTCAGGCTCATCTGCATCTGATTGATGCCATCTGGGAAGGCGCTGTACCGCTTGCAACAGCACGTGCCCGCTTTACCGAGAATCAAATCAACGACCCGTTGCGCCTGACCATCGGAGAGGGCTCGTTCCTGAAGAATGTCTCCGTTGCCCTCGGCTTTGACGGCGAGCTACCTGACGAAGACACTCCGTTCGACCCCGACGCTTTCTTCGCTGCAGGACATGAAGTGAACGAGGCACGAAGGCGCCTGACTGAAGGGAAACTCTCCAATCTCAAAGTTCTTGGAATTGACATCGGGCGAATGCTTCGTCAAATCGGCAACCGAGTCGGCCAAGAAATCGCTTTCTCACTCCGTTCTATAGAAAATGATATCGAGTTTCTGGACGAGATGATGGACTGGTGGGAACATGCTGGTTTGGGTTTACTCCAGTACAATGTCGACCCCCAATTCCACGTCCGAGTAGGCCTTAATCACCCTCCAGTGGACGACATCGATGCTTTGCCAATGTGGGAAATGGATGATGGAATTATCGAAGGAGCTCTTTCAACTCGCTTCGCCAAGGAAGTCAATGTCGTGATCCAGCGAACTGAAGGCGAAGGAGACGCAAGCGATTTGTGGCGCTACATCATTCACCGCCATGAAATGAAAATGATTGAATTGGGCGATTAGAGCGGTGAACCCATGAAATTGCGCACATTTCTCAGTTTTTTCCGTCAGTTGAAGGGTAAAAAACCAATCGATATCGATAAGATTCAATCAATGGGACTTCTCGCTGTCAAACTCGGCCAAATCTTTGCACTGCGGCCCGACCTCATAGAGCCGGAACGCTGTATCGAATTGCAACGGTTGTACAGTCGGGGGGCTACCATTCCAACCGAAGACTCTCAGCGCCTTCTTGACAGGTTTGCACCAGCTGATTTCAGAAGTCATTTCCAATCAATTGAGCCCGTACCATTTGCTGCTGCGAGTATCGGTCAGATCCACCGAGCTGTCCTCAACGACGGCACCCGCGTGGTCGTAAAAATCATCAAAGCCGATTTTGAAGCTTCCTTCAAGCGGGATGTTCGTCGTATGAAGCGCTGGATACGCACCGGTCTTTTGTTCAATCCACGTTTGCGAAAGGTCGGCAACCCAATTGGACTTCTCGCCCACATCGAAGACTATACCCTACGTGAGTTGAATCTTACTAACGAGATAGAAGGCCAAAACCAACTTATTGAAAAGGCAGCGGAAATTGAGAAACACTTTCCAATGCCCAAACTGAAATTTCCCCGCATGTGGGACGAACTATCCAATCAGCATGTTCTCGTCATGGAGGAAATTATCCATCCCACACTCGAGACTCGCCTTGAAGAAAAATCACTCAACTGGGCCAACATGTTGGAATTGTTCCGAATTCACGGCGCCTTCATGTTCGGAATCGGCACCTTCCACGGGGACCTGCATCCTGGCAACGCTATGATGAACGACGATGGTGACTTTTTCTTCATTGACACGGGTGCGATCTGTAACGCACCACCTCACGTCCGCAATGCCCTCTTTGGATTCTTTTACTTCCTTGCTAAGGGTGAACTCAAGCATGCCTTTGACGCAATGTTGACGATGGCAGCTGTACAACCCACAGGGAAAACTCTGCAGACCTATTACGACTCGATGAACGATCTCTATGATGGCTTCGTTGGAACTTCGGTTAGTGAAGTTTCTTTGACAGAACAGATGATGAAGACTGTCAAAGCAGCAGTGCTAGCAGGTTGCGCGTTCGGAGAAGAGGCCTTTCCAATCATTCGCTCTCTGATGTACATGGACGGGATGGTCCTCAAAGGACACCCAGAAGTTGATTTAATCAGTTCCATGGGGCCATATCTTGACGAATTTTCCGTCCTTATTGACCCCTACTCCATTATTTCCGAAGAAAAATGAAGATGTTATTTTTTTAGCATTTTTTTTGGTCAAAAACCTTCCTTTATATGGTCGTTATTTGAGCGAAGAACATGGCAGCCACTGCTCAGCCGAAAGTCGCAATCATTGGTGCAGGTCCCGGAGGTTTGGCCTCAGCACTCCTGCTCGCTAAATCAGGTGTTGACGTCACGGTCTTTGAACGGTCAGGAAGCGTTGGTGGACGGAACAAGGTATTCGAGAGAGACGGCTTCAAATTTGACCTCGGGCCCACCTTCTTCCATTACCCAGAGGTCATCGAAGACATCTTCAAGGCCATCGGAATGGACGCTCACGAGGAACTCAAACTTCACCGACTTGACATGAATTACCGACTCATCTTCGGACAAGGCGGGCAATTGGACTGCACGAGTGATTTGGACGAGATGACCGAACGCATTCGAGACCTTTCTGGAGATTTCAACGCCGAGGCCTTCAAGCGCTATGTCGTTGACAACCGCCTCAAACTCGACAAATCAAAGGCTTGCCTTCAGGAACCATGGTATGGACCAACTGACCTGCTCTCCAAGCGAGCCATGCGAGTGGCAAGTGTGCTGCGACCTCAGCGCTCTGTTGCAAAAGACCTCATGAAGCTCTTCGATGATGACCGTTTGATGTTGGCAATGTCATTTCAGACCAAGTACCTCGGAATGTCTCCCTTCAACTGCCCCAGCCTGTTCACCATGCTTGCCTTCCTCGAATATGAATACGGCATCTTCCACCCCATTGGCGGGCTGGGAAGCGTCAGTGCACGTATGGCAAAAATTGCAGAAGACTTGGGTGTTAAATTCCGGCTCAATGAAGCAGTTGAAGGCGTGATCATGGACGGCAAGACCATCAAAGGCGTACGAACTGCCAAGGAGGAGTTCTTAGCTGAAAAAGTCATCATGAATGCTGATTTTGCCAACGGCATGACGCAGCTCTTCCCTGACAATGTCCGTAAAAAATGGAGCAATAAAAAACTGGACAACAAGAAGTATTCCTGTTCCACCTTCATGCTCTACCTTGGCATTGACCGGACCTACGACGACCTCCCACATCACCAAATTTATGCTTCATCAAATTATGAAAATAACCTAGAGGACATTGAAAAACACCATCGAATCACGTGGGATGACCCTTCCATCTACGTTCAAAACGCATGCATTACCGACCCTGGTCTCGCTCCCGAAGGCTGCTCTACAGTCTACGCACTCGTACCAGTATCTCACATTCACGAAAACATTGACTGGGACAAAGAGAAGGACGCATACCGCGACAGAATCATCGAACAGATTGAAACGAAACTTGGCTATGAAAACCTCCGTGACCACATCGTGACTGAAATGATCATCACCCCCGAAGATTGGGGAGACCATTGTTACCGAGGAGCCGTTTTCAACTTGGCTCACGGCTTGGACCAAATGCTCTGGCGCCGACCAAAGAATCAATTTGACGAAATCAAGAATCTGTACCTTGTGGGTGGAGGAACTCACCCTGGAAGTGGACTACCCGTCATCTATGAATCCGCACGAATTAGCAGCAAACTCCTGCTCGACAGCCTCGGAATCATACCCGACTGGAATGGTGTTGACACCTGGTTTGAAAGCCGTAAGCGAAGCAAGCAAGGACGTATGGCCTTGGATAAATCATCCAAGGATTCGTCAACAGGCACACCAACATCGGCTTGAGGGTTGAACATGGAGAAAAGCGTCATCAATCAGGCTTATGCCTATTGCGAAACGGTTTGTAGAAACGCTTCAACGACCTTTTATTCCTCATTCTCAGCTCTCTCAATTCAAAAGCGCAAAGCGGTCCATGCAGTCTATGCACTCTGCCGCTGGGTTGACGACATCGTTGATGGAGACGAAGAACCAAGCATTCTCGAAACCATTGAACTTCGTCAAGAAACAGATGAACGCCAAAAAATCATCACTGAAATTCACGATGGAAAAACTCCCTCTCTGCCTGAGGAAGAACACCGGCGTCGCCTCATGGCCCTTGTTGACATTCGTTTGAAACTTCACCGAGCACATGCACAGGACATCGGTGAAGAGGAACATCCCATCTTCATCGCACTCCAAGATGTCTTCAGCCGATACGCAATCAAACTCAGCGATTTCGAGACCGTCCTCGAAGGGATGGAAGACGACCTCTACCCGGTCAAGAATCGCACTTGGGACGAATTACGTTCATACTGTTACAAAGTTGCCTCGGCCGTTGGCCTTATTCTGATTGAAATCTATGGTTACGAGGATCGAGCCGCTCGCCTGCACGCGATTGATTTGGGCATTCAAATGCAATTGATCAATGTCTTGCGGGATATTAACGAAGATATGGAGCGAGGGCGGGTCTATCTGCCCTTGGACATCCTTGCATCCCACGATATGACCCTCGACCAACTCCAATCCCCCGGAATTGCTCAAACTGCTGCCTGGAGAGGTTTCATCATTGAATACGTGGACATGATCAAGCGGCATCAAGAATCAGCGAACCATCTTTTCGGCTACCTCGATGCCCGGGCACGCGTCCAGCCAGAAATTATGGCCGATGCCTACGCATCAATCTTGAGTGAAATCGTGCGACGCTCAGGTGACGTCTTCACCCAACCTGTTCGCCTTTCGTTCGCCCGTAAGGTCCTGCTCGGAATTCGATTGAATCTTCGTAAAATAAGAGCACGAATGTTCTGAAATCGCACCCGTCTACCGGGGCCTGATTCCAAGGTTCCTCAAAGCAAGGCGTCCAATTCACCAAAGTCGGCATAGAGAGAAGGTCCACCCGCAAGATAGTAGACAGACCCTCTGCCGTCTCTTGAATCTGCAGCGGTCGCATTACCATTTGTAGCACAATCTCCCGTGCAACCATCAGCAAAGGCCACGTAGACTCGGCCTTCTCTGTCGATATGCAAGTCGTTGAAGTCCAGGAGATTACGGTTTGAGCCTCCGATGTCGCGGCAGTCGCCCGAATTGAGGCAAATTGACCCAACTTGGACTGGGTCGTCTGTGACCCGGTAGGTATGGAAGGTAGGATTCGCATCCAATGCGTTGAGGCTGATGGTGATGTAGAGGTGGTAGGTTGCATTATTTGGAGCATAGTGGGCATTTCCGTCCCAAGGACTGCCGTCAATATTTGATTGATTCAGCATTTCCGAATTTTCACTGCCCAAATAGGTCACCGCAATTCTACCAGGGTCTCCTGCATCGGTTTGGGGAAATACTGTAGAGATGACTTCTACTGGTGATATTCGAATACTTTCTTGCTCCCAAGTTTCACCCGAATCTGTCGACCTCGACATGTAAATTCCTTCGTCCCCGCCCGTCCAGACGTGATATGCATTCGATTCGGTATCCGTGGATATTTCCGAATTCTTGCGAGGGTAAGGAGTTCCTACGTCTTCGCCCATGGTTCGGTCAAACCATGTAAATCCGTTGTCTTTTGAGACGATGACGGAGGGAGTTTCGACCCGAGGAGTGACGTAAACAGTTCCGTCAGCAGCGGTTGAAATTGCTCCGTGGAGACCTCCGTTGGTAGTAGCGAGGCCGACGATTTGTCCCCCAGCCTCGAAACTTGCTCCACCATCAAAACTGGTAAAGCAAAAGATCCCAGCAAGCTTGTTGTAGCAATAATACACTGCCGTTTCGTAAATCGTACTGCCTGTAATTTGTCCCAAAGCTCCGTATCCAGCCGTCGTCCATGGGCCACTGGCCAACTTGATGTGGTCGTTAATCGGAGTTGTTCCTGAGTCGTGCGGATTCCCAAGCCAGGTCTCACCGTCATCGTCGCTCCAGCAAATCCATGATGTTTCAAGGCCGATCATTTGGACACCAAAGACACGGTCGGTGATGGGGTCAACCCAGCCGTAGGGGTCGCTTGTGGTCGGAGAACACATGACCGGGTCTTGAGATTCAACCCAAGACTCGCCATAATCACAAGAGCGCATCACCTTCTCCATGGCGATGAAGAAAATGCACCCGCTCGATGTGATGCCGATGCTCGGTTCTTTGCCTGTTTCACCGACATCGCTGAATTGGAATGAGATGTTCATTGGGGATTCACCAGTGGATTCGCCAGTCTTGTCGGTGACGAAGATACGAGGGCTCTCCATCTCTACTTCTTCAGGTACAGATACCGGCTCAGATTCACCAAAGCATCCAGACAGAGAGAGTGAGGCTACCATGAAGGCTAGGAGTAGAGCACGACCTTGCATGCCCTGCCGAACGGACAGTGTAATAATGACCTTCCGCTTGACGAAGATGAAGAATTTAGGAATGAATCGCATCAACATAGATGCCTTCGTACGCTTCTGCATTGTGCTCGTAGGTGTAATGATTGAGGACGCGTTCACGTCCTCGGGCCGCCTGTTCACGACGCTCGTTGGGTTGGTCAAGAGATTGGATGACTGCACGAGCCAAATCTTCCGGATCACCGCAGGCAAAGAGCCCTCCAACTGTTTCATCAATCATTTCTGTAAGAGGTGGTTGGTCAACAGTCACCACGGGTGTCCCGCTGGCTAAAGCCTCGAGAGGCACCAGCCCCTGTCCCTCGTAATAGGAAGGATAAACCACGAGGTCAACGCTTCGGAAATGGAGGGCCAAGTCCTCATGACTCATTCCCCCTTTCATCACTACAGCATCCGTAATACCCATCCGTTTGGCCTGCCGCATCAACGACTTTCGCATGTGACCGCGGCCGATGACGACCAACTTGGCACCAGGATGTGCTTTGAGGATGCTCGGCATGGCTCGGAGTAGGGTTCGGTGGCCTTTTCTTGCCACCAACCGACCAACGGCCAACAAAAGAGGTGTGGAGGTGTTCGGTTCGCCTATCAAGGCTGCATCATCGGCTGCATCGTAGGTCTTCCTCACTTCTTCATAGGCTAATTGGTCTTCTTCATAGTCGTGATTCACCGGGCGAAACAACTTGTGGTCAACCCCGTAAAGAACAGTCTCACACCACCAATCATCAGGAGGAAGGTACCATTGTTGAAATTCCTCTTTCGCTGACTGCGAGATAGCGACACATACCGAGGATTCCTCAATGGCAGCCTGCTCGTAGCGAGCATACCAACCACTTGTGAGCAGCATGGCGAGGACGTTTGGATTCTTCCAGGTCGCAGCCTCCTTGTGGCGAGCTGCGAGTTTCATACCCTCACGCTCACCTACCCAGCTGCCGTTGAGTGCGGAAACCACAGGAGCGACATTCTCCTCAACCCAACGGAATTCTTTCTTTGTCCAACTTACCAGCGGGAGCAAGGTATGAACGACGTCGACTGGTTTTACTTGATGGAGACGGCGTAATTCTGTCAGGGCATGTTTCCCATAGGAGCGAGTGGAGGCCATGGGGACCTTGAGCCAAGGCACCCGCAAGACGCTAACACCTGGTTGCTGAGGTATGCGATGTTTGTGGCTTCGAGTGATGATGGTCACATCGTGTCCTCGCTGTGCGAGGTGTCCCGCTAGATGGTAGACGACCGAGCCGATTCCATCCCAACGTGGAGGATATTCGCCTGAGACCATGGCGATGTGCATCGTGATGACCAAGGTGAGACACCATTTGAATGTCATTGATTGGGGTTCAATTTCTACGCACGCTTTGAGCCAAACCTTTGAAGGTCAATCGTTGGCTCGCCCTGTTCATGGACGATGTGTTACCCGTAACCGTGACGGTCATCTTGCCTACACGAAACGAGGAAGAGGCTCTCGGGCCCACCATTGATGCTATCCCGCGCGGATGGTGTAAAGACCTTGAAATTATGATTGTGGACGGAAACTCCTCGGACCGAACTCGCGAGATTGCTCTTGAGAAAAAAATACGGGTCCATCTTGAAGACCGAAAAGGCTACGGGCGTGCTTACCGTACTGGTTTTGATGTTGCTAAAAACGACATCATTGTCACCATGGATGCGGATTGTACCTACCCCGCAGAACTTATCCCGGACCTTGTCAAGCGCCTCATTGACGATGATTTAGAATTCATTACCTGTGACCGACTTTCCCTGGCTGAAGACGGTTCTATGTCTGGCCTCCACGGCTTTGGCAACTGGATGTTATCCTTCACCGCACGATTGCTCTTTGGCTACGGAGTAAAAGATTCTCAATCTGGCATGTGGGTATTCAATAAATCTATTTTCAACGATGAAAAAATGCGTCCGACCAACGATGGTATGCCACTCAGTGAGGAGATGAAAATCCTTGCACGACGAACGCTTGGTAAGAAAAAGGCAGTGGAAATTTCTGTCCCGTATCGTCCACGTGTTGGTGAGGCTGAAATTCACACATGGGGTGACGGGTGGAAGAACTTGAAATTCCTCTTCGCTCGTCGCGTCCGACTTCACAAGACCTTGACCCCATGGGGTGGGCGTGATACCAACCCGGATTCAACGAAGGGTGACCTCCCTGAACAAGTGTGAGTCGATTGGCGATGACACATTGGCACGAACGCTGGACAAACCAGCAGACGGGTTGGCACAGGGATGTTTACAACGACCTTTTGCTGAAGCACTGGCCTGCGGTCGGAGCTACTGCATCAAGCAATGTTTTGGTACCTCTTTGTGGTAAGAGCCTCGACATGGATTGGTTCGCTCAGCAAGGCCATACTGTGACGGGGTTGGAGTTGGTGAGTCGGCCCGTTGAAGAGTTCTTTCAAGAGCGTGAACTGGTACCCGAGAAGGAAGAATTCGGCGACTTAATACGCTATTCAGCATCTCCATTTGTGCTGATTCAAGGAGATTTGTTCAACGTTCAACCTTCGCTGGTCCAGGCCGATGTCTGGTACGACCGCGCAGCCATGGTTGCCCTACCGCCCTCAATGCGGGTAGCCTACGTTCGCCAACTTCTTGCACTTACCAAAGCGGGGGCTATGGGTTTGCTCATCACCTTCTCATACCCGGCAAACGAGATGGAAGGCCCACCATTTTCGCTTCCAGATGAAGAAGTAGAAGCCTTGTTTTCTGAGCATTTTGAACTTGAATGCCTCGAGCGTATTACGCTTGAAGATGAACGAGACCGCGGCCTTTCTTCAACGCACTCTTCAGTGTACAGAATTATACGTCGTTGACAGACATGAACGATGGTTCATTCCAATTCTTCAAGGGTCGCCTGAACTTCTTCTGTTCCATCCATGATGTTCTCTTCAAGGGCTGGGACGTTCTTTTCGTCAGTTTCCGCCTTGCTTGCAGGCGCCCGGAAGGCGTCCCATGATGTCAAAAGATCAATGTCCTCGAGTGCCCGCTTTCGTCGGGCGAGTACAAAGGCTACCAAACCAACAAATGCGACCAATCCAGCAACCGCTGCGCCGAGAATCAAGGCACGTTGGTCTGTCTCTTGGACCTCAACGACGAGACTGCGCGTCACCACGTCGACGTTGGCTGTTTCGCCCTGTCCATCCTTTGCAATGATTTTCAAACTCGGCCTACCGGTGCTTTCGGGTCGCCATTCAAGGACGCCCTCCCAAATACCGTCACCATCTTCGTCTGTGAGATTCACCTCCCACTGTTGGATGTTAAGCGTCAAGTTTGCACGAACATCCTGCGTGGTACCGTCAGCGTCATCAAGACGAATACTGATGCTTAATCGGTGCAATTCATCTTGAGAAAAGGTCGTCTCACTCAGACTGAGAGAATCACGGTCCAGCGTTGGTAAACTGGATTGCATGGTGATGTTGACGTGTTCCTCTGCCCATTTTCCTCGTGCGTCTTCAACATAAAGAGAAAGATGGTATTCACCAGGTGCAAGCCCGGATAACTCCTCAATGGAACTCGTTGATACTACTTCTGGGAAACTCGTCTGCGGTGACCAGAGGCGCCATTCCCGAACGGTCAGGTCGTTGTCAGCATCGAATGAGGCTTCCTCCAATCGTAGTACGGCACCGGGTTCGAGAGAGGCTCTGTTCTCTGGAGAGATCAACACGAGTGTGGGCTCGGATTCAAACACGGTGAGCACAAAGGTTTCATCGCGGGAATCTCCATCCTCATCGGTCAAGGTCACCGTGAGCGTATGTTGACCCGCTTTGAGGTCAAAGGCGTGAGAGTTGAACGGGTCGACATCAACGAGAAGAGGGTCGGGGTGAAGTGAAGAGCGGAGCGTAACCGTGAAGGCATCACCGTCATAATCCACGCTTTGGGATGCATCAAACATCAACGTCTGTGAGGAAAAGGATTGACTGCCATTGAGAGGACTGACCAATCCAAGAACTGGGGCCGATGGCACAATGGTGACCGTCTGCTGTGCAAGAACAGGGTCGTGAATGCCGTCATCAACGCTCAGAGTAATGGTGTGGACACCCGCTGTCAAACGCCCGTCGAAATAAAGCCAATCTTCTCCCACTGGAGTTAATCTTCCATCAAGGTCACTGGTCCATGTCACTACTAAAAATTCAGAACCACCATAGGGTGAAAATGGAACGCAATGCCATGTTCCTTCGGTTGGGAAGGTATCACAAGCAGCGTCAAAGTCACCCGAGCCATTGGCTGAGAATTCGATTAATTCAGAGGACTCAAAGGTTTGACTTGCAGGAGTTTCAATCACGGCTCGGGGAAGTGAATTTTCAACTGTCATGAGTGTGGTTGTGGAACGGCTTTGATTTGCGTGTTCGGCACGGTCGTCAGTGACTTCCATCGTCAAGGTGTGGACTCCGCGTGAAAGATAGCCTTCCCAAATGATAGAACCGTCGTTGAGGATTCCGTCGAGTGAAGAAATGTAGGTGGTGGTTAAGCTATCGCCTTCTGGGTCAATCGTAGCGCTCCCGTCAAGAGTCACCAGGGATTCGCTGCTGTTGGTGTCCCTTGAAATTGTGAAACTGGGCTCAGGTATCTCGTTGTACAGAATGACCGGGACGCTGTACGTGGCGTTGTTGCCCACGGCATCAAAAGCCATGACCGTTAACGTGGCGGAAGCTGGCGGGTCTTCCGTGGTGTAATCAAAGGTATACGTGAGTTCCTCAGGACACACCCACTGATTGCCCCAACCCATGCCTTCGCCGTTGAAATCAATGGCGCATGCGAAATCATCACCTTCGGGGTCAAACGTGCCCGTGGTATTCACAACCACGGTGCCAGTTTGCGGCATAATGAGTTCGCTCCATGGATTGAGACTCGGTTCGAAGTTCACAACGAGTTCTGGAGGCAAATTGACCCATTCCATCGTTCGAGTTTCCGCAACACAATGGGACGGATCACAAACTCCCAAGGTGATTGCATGAATGCCATCTGAGAGTTCGCAGAAAGGCGGCACCTGGGAAAGCGGGTCACCGTTAACAAGGAAGGCAGCACCATCAGCGGGGTGGTTCGAGGATTGGAACACACCAGCGCAGCCGGCAACAATATCTCCGTCGATTGAACTTGTCCAAGTGAACGAAAGCGGGTCGTTGTCTAAATCCCAAGACCGGCTTGCATTAAACAACACTTCGCCTTTGGAAGGATAGATCATCCCGTCAAACGGTGTGTCCCAATTCACAAAGGGTGCTTGATTATCCAACTCCAACAAACAATAGACGATTTTATCGTCGTCAAGAGTTGTGGTTGTTGAATTGGAGACACTGTCATAACCGCAAGAACTGGTAGCGGTATTGTAGGATGTAGCGCCGCTGGAAGTCCAACGTTGACCGATAAAATCAGGGAGAAGGACATAGCCGAGGTCGTTGGTATACAGCTGTAAGGAGGGCTCAAAATCGCTAAACGACACGTTGATGCTCGCCATCGGGATTCCATTTGAGAAATTATTCACGGCCCAGACCGTCAAATCATAGGCCACGTCAACAGTCGCACCTGGCGCCAAGGAGGCTCCAGCAACATCGATTGCCTGAGGCTGGTGGAGGTGGAGGTCTGAAGTTGCATCAAGTGTGAGAAGGTGGGGTGAGGCAGTTTGACCGTCAGCATCAAGAAGATTTGACCAATTGACTTGGCTGTTTTCAAACTCAATGGACCCCGTGCAAGTTGAGGCAATGGTATTGCCAGTACCGTTCAAATTTGGATGGTCAATCAAATGAAGACAATGTGTCCCAGAAAAGGTGCTTTGTGAAAGGGTTGATGGATAATTACCGTTATTGTCGCCCTGCCAAATGAATCCTGTGTTGTTACCCAAGGTTGTCAAACCAGTGATACTTGCTGCAGTTCGCTTCAATTCAAGTGCTGGTTGTGTCGGGCTTTCGCTGGTAATGCTTGCCTGAGCGATGGTCACACGCCCTAATGCGCCTGCTGGCATGGTATCGGTGTTGTCAATTTCAAGGGCTGGCACATCACCACTGTTCTCCTCCAAGGTGATGTTCTCCAACCAAAGGTCCACGGAGTTGACTGCGAGAATGCCCGCTCCCGTAGAGCCCGTGACGAGGCAGTTTCGACAGCGAACATCGCCCGAGCCCGATTCGATGTCGTTTGAATCCTCATAATACAGTCCAGCCTGATTTTGGGGCAGGGGGTTGCTGGAGGCAATCCCTCCGTTGTTGTGTGCACTGAGGTTCTCAAAGATCACGTACCGTGCATCCCAAACCTGTGCGCCTGACTGTTGGTTATAGGAGAGGTTCAATCCATCGACCACCACAGTGGCCCTGTCGATGTAAAGACCGTGCTCCGTATTGTTGTGAAGGTTCCAGTCCGAGCCTTGCATGGCGCCACCCGAGGTAGAAGAAATACCAGGGCCTACCGACCCACTGATTTCTACGCCTTCAAAGCGCGGAGCAAAGAAGGACGAGCGAATGGCCAATCCAGCTTCATGTGGCCCCTGGCCCGGGTCGCCTGAATCACGTATCGTCAAATTTCTGAACGTCGTTGTGTCGTCGACGAAATACAGGCGAACGCCAACGGTGGTGGAGTCTTCGATCACCGTATCGTCAAACCACGCACCTGTGGCGTTAACTTCAAGCGCGGCATACCCTATATTGGCAGTTTTTGCACCTGATGTGCCCGTTCCGGTAATGGTCAAATTTGTGAAATCTGCAGTTTCATAATTGGTGTAATTCGTATGGTTGTTCTTGTCCACATATACGCCTCTGTACATCGAATTACTTATCGATGCATGACGAATCACTGCGTGTGTATATCCCCCATCATCGATGTGACGAACGACGATCCCCGTATCGGATTTATCAATGCTGATATTGGTGAGCAGAGGCTGGCTGTCTTCGACCCAAATCCCAGCGACCATGGAATAGGTGGAGCCGGAACAATTGTCCACAGTGATACCTTGAATCAATCCACCTGAACCTCCCCAAATATTGACTGCGCGTGTGAGAATATCTGTAAAGACGGCACGGGTCACAATCGGTGTTGAGCCTGAACCAATCGAAAGCCCAATGCCGTAACGCCAATCACCCTGGAAGGGTAAATCACGCCCTGCCTGGTTCACATACAAGTCGGTAATACGTGGTGCTGCGTTGTTGAACAAATCAAGAGCGACACGGTCAGGATTGACGACGGTCAAGTTCTCAATGACAGGGTTTGACCCGTAGATGGTCATCCCGTAAATCGAATCGGTGATGGTGAGGTTTTGTAAAAAGGAGCCTCGCCCGTTTGACGACGCATTGAATTGAATTCCTTCGTGGTCCTGCAGACCGCTCGCTTCAAGCGTGACGGGGCAGGTTTGAGTACCCAATACTGTCAAGCGCCCTTCGACAATAATTCGAACTCC
>QQSD01000078.1:63331-83885 GCA_003602485.1 Candidatus Poseidoniales archaeon
GACTGAATGATCAGTTCATCTGCGATAGCCACCGTATAGGTGGAAGAGAGAGATTGTGTGCCCGACCAGGTCGTTTGTGCCCGACCCGATGCTTCCATAATGGATTCTGTTGATTCTTCAAATGTGTCCACAGGCACGGGAATAAAGGCCTGTAGCATTGGAAGAATGAAAAATGAAACGGCAATGATAGCTGCCCAACGAGAGGAATGTTGCCGGTTCATGCTTTGCAACCCATCCACGTCACACTTCAACCATTCCCTCCCGTGTGATGCCGTTCATCGGATGGAGGAAGCCATAAAACCCGAGTAGGCGTAGAGAAATCATGCCTGAGGCTTTCGTTTTGTTCAAGACTGAACCCACCCATGAACGTGAAGTTTACTTGACGCTCAGTGACCACCCCGATGTGGGTGAAGTTCATGCCCTCTACGGGGAATTTGACCTACTTGTAAGAATCTCCTCACACGACTCAAAAGGCCTTTCTGGATTGCTGATGAATACCTTCCGTCAAATTCCTGGAGTCAAAGAAACCCAGACCCTAATCGCAGTGGGGGGCGAATGAAATGGCCATTGGTTTCGTGTTGATGACCACACAACCGGGTCAAGAAGATTCGGTTCGGCAAGCACTCAAATCCATCGAACTGGTCACAGGCCACTGGATGCTCTTCGGAGAATACGACCTCATCGCTCGTGTTCAAGCAGATGAAGAATACGCACTCACCCGATGTATCGTTGAAGAAATCCGTCAGTTACCAGGCATCAGAGAAACAAAAACACTCATTGGTGCTGAACTCTAATCACAGTAAACGGTGCAAGCGCTGGGCGACTGCACGGGCCGCTTTGTGACATCCAGCCTGTCGGAAACGGTGGGCTGATTCACGCATCGCCATTCTTGCTTCCTCGACATAGAGTTGCCCACGAAGGTACCACCAGCGAGCAGCATAACGATGTGCTGTAGCGCCCGAAACAACCAACGAATCTGGATGAGGTAATCCCTCAAAGCAGGTACGCGCCTCGGAAGTATCGCGAGGAAAGAGACGTTCACTGAATGCGAGGCCGATGATGGCTCGGTGGAAGGGGGAGGGTTGTGCCTCCATAACCCGTTGAGCACGTTCATTGAGGTCGTTCAGCGAGGCATCTGGATTGAAGGCAAGATAGGTTTTGAAATTGAGTTGGAGAAGGAGAGGGTCGTGGTTACTGCTCAATGATTCAAGCACCTCAATCAATTCATTTGCTTGTTGTTGGTTACCAGCCAACAATGCCAAGCCGTGCTGAATCATGGTGATGCTTACGGTCATTGGGGAACGGAGTTGAGGGTCTTCGGGAAGTTTGATTCGGGACAGAAGAGATTCAATTTCGTTGGATTCTTGGGAGGGTGGCTGGTCAAAAACACAGTCGTCGAGGTGTTGGACAGCTGCTGAAAGCAGCAAGCGAGCCGAGCCCACATCTGAGCCGTCATTCAATTGGACCTCCAGCAGACGTTGAGCCTCTGCTTCATCACCCTCAAGCAGCGCTAGCTGATACAGTAGATCATGGCGCAATGGCAAGGAATGTACTGCCTCCGCATGGGCTTTGACACGCTCTTTCTCGCTGCGGTGAAGCGCGATTTTCCCAGCCCAATAATGCAGTTGTTCATTTTCTGGCTTCTGCTCAATTGCCCGATTGAATATTACTGCCATTGCACCGTCTTGAGTTGGAACAAGACGTTCAAATTGCTCGTCCATTGAAGACAGTAGGTCGCCATTGTCCAGGGCTAATTGGTGGTAGAGGCTCAAAACAGCATACTGAGGCATGTCTTCATAGGAATCCCAATGTTCTACGGACGCTTCATGCAGAACTTTCAGTTGCTCACCACTCAACATCGCTCGTCGTACATTTCGTACAAGGTGTTGAACTTCGACCTTTTCTTGTTGCGATGTCCACCTGAGGAGGGCATGGTCATCCAACGCTCCAATCATCGCTGCGTGTGGTAAGTCATTCACGGGCAACGGGCTAGGATTCAAAATCAGATGGTCAAGAGTTGAGATCTCATCGGTGTCGAGAGGATTGAGCATGGTTTCTTGAACAAAGGTTTGGATATCACTGCCCGCTTCAGGCAAAGGGTCACCCTCACGATACAATTTCAACGCCATAGGGTGCCCTCCCAAGGCTCGGGAAATAGACAACCGTTCCTCGTCTTCCAAGTGTTCCCCAAGCATGTGCATCGCTTCTTCAGGCTCAAGGCTTGTCAGTCGAGTTTCCTTCCAGTCAAGTTCCAAGGAAAGCGGGTATCGGCCAATAACAATCACTGTTCGCCGATGCTCTTTGAGAGATGATAGTAAGGAGAGGACATCATCGCTATGTCTCGAGGAAAGTGCGTGGAGGTCGTCGAGGACAAAACAGGCGTCACCGTAATTCGCTCGTTCAAGTTGTGCTTCTCGGTCGCTTAGACGATCTTTGTCCTCGGGGAACCAAGCTGCAAGAATGCTATTGATGTCGCTCAATTCATTGACATCTGCCCAATGAAGGGGTCGGGATGCGAACGGCGAACGCTGCACGAGAGCGCGAACGAGCGTGGTTTTTCCAATGCCAGAGAGGCCACCGACAATCATGGCATGTTCTTCCGCTAATGCCTGTTCCAGATTTCTCAGTTCATCCTCGCGTCCAAATATCTTGGATGAAGGGGCGACTGCCTCGTTTTGCAGGACTTCTTCCGGTGGGTGTTCAGCCAACCAAACCCTGCCTTGTTGAGTGATGTGGTAGACTTGGCGACGGCGTGAACCTCCACCAATAACGTGTGCTACACGCACCGAAATGAAGCCCTTCGACTCAAGAAAACCGAGGGGTTGATTGAGGCCTGAACGCACGACACCCATTGCCTCTGATAGCCCCGGCAAGGAAAGGTCCCGCGGAACATCCCAAGCCTTCTCGAGAGATTCAGGAAAGCGCCCGAGGTAGCGCAATATTTTTTCTTGGGGACGGCTGAACATGCACTGACTCAATGGACAGGTTGTGAACCTCCTTCATGAAACATCCCTGCCTGCGTTTGTACACCTCCGCAAGGGGTTGGCCTTTTGAGCGACCTCGGATGTGGGGAAAATATGCCCGTGGACTTGGCGTCAGCCGACCTCCCAAAAGAAGCGGGCGTCTATCTGTTCAAAACCAACGAAGGACGTGTACTCTATGTTGGCAAAGCGACCCGCTTGAACGAACGTATTCGCTCTTATTTTGCTTCAAATCCCGACCGCGTCATGATCCCAGAATTGGTGCGCAGAGCCGATGAAATCGAATGTATTGTCACCCAAACCCCTCAGGCTGCCTTGGTGCTCGAACGCCAATTAATACGCGAACATATGCCGCGTTTCAATTCAATGCTGAAGGATGGAAAATCCTTCCCTTACCTCGTACTAACCAACCACGAATACCCTCGAATCATGTACACCCGCCACCCCCCTAAATCAAGCAAACAATGGGGTCCTTTCCCCAATGCCGGTGCTGCAAAACAGGTCATGCAATTGCTTCGACGACAATTTGGGATTCGCGACTGCAAAGAATTACTCCCACAGGGTTGTCTCTCCATGCACATTGGTTTGTGCGCTGGCCCCTGCATTGACGGGGCAGGCTACGACGACCGAGTCAAAACTGTCCGCCGTATTCTCAATGGAGATGCAGCCCCGCTGTTGGCTGAATTGGTAGCCCAGATGGAACAGGATTCGGAAGCCGAAGAATTCGAACAAGCAGCCCATCATCGCGACATGATACGAGCGGTCAGAGCCACCACCAGTCAACATGTTGTCTCGAGCAAAGTCTACCGCGATTGCGACGCCCTGGGTATCGATGCTGAAGGTGACCTCGCTGCCATTGTTGTGCTTCACGCCGATGAAGGGATGGTTCAGGGCCAAGAAGCCTGGCCGGTAGTCTACCGAGGTGATATTGGCGAATCCATTTCGATGTTTATCGCAGAACATTATGCTCACCGACGCCCACCTCGACTCTTGCTTTCACCCGTTCCTCTCTTTGATGGCCTTCAGTCGTGGCTTGATGAACGAAGAGGCAGTCAAGTGGAAGTGAGAACACCGCAACGAGGCGACCTCGAAAACCTCGCTACGCTTGCTCGCCAAAACGCTACGATACAACTGCATCGTTTAGCGAGTAAATCCAGCGGTTCATTGGAACAACGTGCTGCAGATGAAGGAGCAGCGGCCCTCGGAATGGAACAATTGAACCACGTCGTATGCTTTGACATGGCACAACTCCAGGGTGACGAGCGTGTTGGTGCCAGCGTCGTCATGCGTAACGGGCGTCCAGCCAAAGATGAATACCGAAAATACGTGGTTAAAGGAGATGCTTTAGATGATTTGCGAATGATGAAAGAAGTCGTCGTTCGCTGGGCTAAACGTCAAGATGAATGGCCCGATTTGTTGCTGATTGATGGTGGAGAAACGCATCTGAACACGATTCGTACCGCCCTTGAAGAACACGGCTGGAGCGGACGTTTTCCCCTGGCCGCTCTTGCCAAGCGTGAGGAAACCATCCACCGGGAAGGGCACGAACCCCTGGTCTTAGACCGTCAAGGCCGTGTTCTGGTTCACGCTCGAGATGAAGCCCATCGTTTCGTGAATACCTTTCATCGACGTCGCCGAAGTCGACAACGTCTCGCTGATCCACTCGAAGCCGTTGAAGGATTGGGCGCAAAAAAACTGCAAGCTCTCTTGCGTCATTTCGGAGGTCGTAAAGGCATCGAGCACGCTTCTGTCAATGCGTTGATGACCGTGCCTGGCATCGGCCCAGCCTTGGCTCAGCGAATCTATAGTACGCTTCATTGAGGACTAGTAATCGTCAATTTCAGCCATTTCTTCAATGGATTCACCACGACGGAGTGCAGGGCTTGAGAAGCCAGCAAGGTCGGCAAATTCATGATCTCCAAGTTGAGCTTTGTTGATGTTATCTGCACGATTGGCCACGGCTCGTTTCTTTCGCTTTCGTCGTTTTCGCCACTTGCGAATGACCAATACCAAGAGCAGGATGACGATGGTCGGGTAGATCCAAAATTGAATCAAAAAGTACATCCAACCAACTTGAATCCTAAAGGATATTTCATCATCAACGTCGCCAGCAGGGACGTAATAGGTCAGGGTCTGACGACCTCCGTCTGTTGAAAGAACGAGGTCACCTGAATTTGATTTCGCGTCGACAAATTGAATGCCTCTTGGGAGAGTGAACGAGATTGGCCCGGTCAAGTTTTCAGAGAACATAGAGGTATCGAACTCAACACCGCCAGCCTCGCCAAGCATTTCTGGGTCGCCGCCTCCGAGACGAATTGGGACCGTTACTCGGTCATTCCCCTCTGGGGGATAGGTCACTCCGTTTGAGCCAACGAGTGAATTGTAAACGCCTTGGGTAAAGAGATTCGAGGCCATCCGCATCGGCTCCAAGAACACAGATTGCAGTGTGTCAGTCACGATACTGATTCGCAGGCCATCGGTATTCCCTTCTTGTAACTGGGCAGGATCAGCGTCCATTCCAATGGTGAAGGACACCTCGGGAATGTTGACCTTGAAGGTGAGCGGTTCATCATCCGTAACGTCTTGGTCGGGTGCCTCAATCCCTGAAATTGATGTTTCGATGATGAACGAAGACAAGTCCATGGTTTGAACCTCATCAAATTCCGATTCAGCCTCATCGCCAGCCGTATGGATGACATTGGTCACGACATCACCGATGTCCTTGGTGAAGTCTTTCATGCCTTGCCGCGTCCCGGTAACTTGGAGGTCGGTATCTCCGATTTCTCCAAAGTCATGGGAGAGAGGCACGTCCATCCTGCTTGAGATATCGATGAGCAAACGGATGAGGTCCGATGGTATCGCTTCCATCGTTACACCCGTGCCTCCACGTTCTATGCTACCACCTGGAATTCCGATGCGATAGATGCTGAATTCGACATCAAGGGCAAATGTAAAACTCAAGGATTGAGACCATTCATTGAGGTTAAATTTCTCCCAATTAAAATTAATCGAGCTTACAACACATGTGGATTGATTCGCATGGCAAATCACCACATCGTTTTCATCACGGATTTCGTGTTCCCAATCATAAGGGTTGGTTCCGGTCAGCGAAATTTGTGTTTCTTGTGTACCCTCTATGGTTTTATTCAATACAATTTTTGAGGTACCGTCAAGGGTTGAAATCCACGATGGAACAAGGATTTCAACAGTCAATTCGGAAGGTGGAAGGTTACTTGGGATAATGGTGTCAAGGTAACTCGAATCGATGACGGTGTCAAGAGCTATCCCTGAATTCATGACCCGTTCAAGGTCGTTTTGTTGAACACCGTTGAGGAAATCATCTACCAAATCATTTGTGTTGTAGGCCTTAAGAATGTCCACAATACTCATGGAAAAAGGTTGACTGGAAGTTTGTAAATAAATTGGATAACTCTCGTCCATTGCTACGCCTCCTTCCAAACAATAGTAGAGACTCACGCCTGCTGCAACAGGTTCAGTACAACCCGTTGAGTGGGAATAATTCAGACCCCCGGCTTGCTCAAAGAGACCGTTGGCTTCGGTTTGCGAGACCCATTCAAGTTCACTCATTTCGATATCACCGACGCCGGCGACCGTATCTCCGAGCCCTTCAACGATATCGCCCAATGGAAATTGATTGGTGAATTGAGTCAAATCTACGATACCATTGTGATAGGCCAAGCGAATACCATCTGAGGTGATGACGGGGACGGTTGCTGCGGAAGAGACAGAGAACATGTCAATGCCCCAACTGGAGAGTGTTGCATCGTCGAGATAGTACAGACCTGCTGCAAAATCAATGGTAGCCGCCGTGTCGTCTCGTAGGTCAAGCACGAGTTTGATGTCCAAGGCTTTCGAGTCTGGTTCAATCCATACCGTTGGCGTTTGACTTGAGTTGCGATGAGCCATTTGCAGGTCAACCGTTTGCAATAAGTCGGAATCAACCTCCTGAGCGTTCAGGTGGTCCATCGACCATTCAGCAGCCCAGTAACTGGGTGAACCGACACGAGCCACCGTCGAACCGTTTTCATCAACACCCATCACTGTTGAGTAGCTTGGTGGATTGATAATGAAATCTGATTTATGACCTGGTTGAGTGGTCAACTGGAAACTGGTGTTAATCTCTGCGCCCATGGTGAGCAGACCCTGGTAGGTTCGTTCCAAATCAAGGTCTGATGTGGCATTGAGGTTGAAATTCCCCGCTGCTAATTCCACTGCTGCGACGGCTGTAAAGCACAATGGGGGTTCAAACACATTGTCGACGCTTGCACCCTCTGCGAGTGAATCCGTTGTTTCGTCGGTTGAACATGCAGTTGTTACGCCACCGTTGGTAAAGGAGTTCACATAATCAGTGGAAATACTGGTGACGGTTCCAAATCCTGATTCAAGAGCACTTTCAACCGCATCGTTGACCTCGGATTTCAACTTCTGCCCAACCGTTGGTGAGCCTGCTCCAGCCGTTGGTTGGTTGAACGTTTCACGAATCAAATCTGCGGGCGCTCCATCGTTAGCATCGAGGCCGTCAGTGTCTTCGAGCGCATCGCCAATGATGGTTCCTGAACCCAGTCCAAGCGAGTCTCGCTCGAACTCTCGCACCGCCCAGGTTAATTCAAGATTGATTGAAGAGGTCGAGACCAGGTCAAAGACATAGGTGCCCTCGACCCAATCTTGACGATTGGGCGTGAGGTCTTCTGCATGATCGTATTCGTCGCACGTCCCACCTGTTGCACTACAGGACTGCATGCCGGCAGCGCTGACGAAAGGCGCCCACATTTGCAGACAAAATAGTGACATGATGAGAAACGGAAGAAGACCGAATTGTAATGAAGTTGATTCGCGCTCTGTCGTCATGATTCACGCTAAGGACGGGAACTTGAAAGGAGTTCCCCTTGTGGGCCTATCATGGAGCAACCTGGAAATCTTCATCCTTTCGTGGCCGTTAATCGCCACGAAGGAGAAGTTGTTCACGCTCTTCTCAAACAGCACAGGATGCTTAATTCAGACCTTTATCCACAAGAAGTCGAGAACGATATGGTCGCCTTTCCTCTCCTTGAAACGGTCGCTCATGATGCCGTTGAGACGTGTTTGCAATCGGTTGACTTGAAACCGATTTTTTCCGTTCTTGAAGCAAGCGTTCAACCCCTTGTTGACCCCCATCGACGCTTGGCAAAAGCGGTGGTTTCGTGGGTGGAACGCCACGGAGAACAGGCTCATGCTGACGTGACGGCCTTGGTTCCGTCCAAATGGGAGCGTCTTGGCGGGCTGATTCTTCTTCCTGAAGAGGTGAATGAACAATCATCTTGGGTAGAGGTGATGAATCATCCCCGTTGCGAAGACATGTGGTTGAGCATCCTTGATGCTCTCAAAGGTGATTCCCTTGGCATCCAAGCACCGATTGCGAACGATACCTTTCGTTCTTCTCAAGTAAAAATGCTGTACGGACATTCTGAGGTCACCTTTCTCGACCACGGCATCACCTACACCTTTGATGCTGCTAAGGTCATGTTCTCTTCTGGAAACATCACCGAACGACGACGAATTGGTGCTATCAGTATGGAAGGTGAAACGGTCATTGATGCCTATGCTGGTATTGGATACTACACCCTACCAATGCTGATTCACAGTCATGCAATACATGTCCATGCATGCGAAATGAATCCAGCATCCATCAAGGGCTTACAAGAAGGTGCTGAAGCCAACAATGTAAGCGACCGTTTGACCGTTCATGAAGGCGACAATCAAGTCAGCCTCACCCGCCTGGTCGGCATAGCAGACCGTTGTCATCTCGGCTTGCTCCCTTCATCTGAACCCGTCTGGGAATTGGCCCTCAAGGCGTTGAAGTCGGAAGGTGGATGGCTCCACGTTCACATGAATGTTGAAGAGGAAAAAATACCATCCTGGATGGAAGAAACGAGGAAGCGCTTCCAAACATGGGCTGACCAGCAGGACCTTGGGTTTGAGGTCCACAACAGGCATCTTGAGCGCGTCAAATGGTTTGCCCCCTTCGTGAGACATGTTGTACTCGACATTGAATGCCAACCAGTCTAAGCCTTATCATTCGGTCATCTGACCGTCAATCACCAGTTCAGCCACGAGGATGCCGTCTTCTTGACCCAAAAGCACAGGCTTGTCCGTGCGGGAACGTAGAGTCCCGACCACTGCAGCAACGATCAGTAGGCTAAGCAAGGGGAAGGTGACGACACGCACCACGTTCATCATGAGAGAAGATTGAGTCTCAACCGGCTCTGTAGGGTTTCGAATCAAACCGTCCGGGTCTGCAACACCAACCATTTCCATGGAGAGAATCTCAACTTGGTATATTGGCCTTCCAGCAGAAGAGGCTGGGTTTTGTATTTCCTCGAGACCGGTCGGGTCGTCACTGGTGGGAGTGACCGCAATGGCACGGATGTGAATCATACCGTCACGGACGATGCCAAAGGTGGCATAGCCCTCATCATCACGGTTTTCTGGGTCCAAATTGTGGGCTTCTGTTTCTGCAATGTACCACTGTGCATCTGCGGAATCTGGGTCAGCACTACGGGCCATACCAATGGCGCCGTCCACGTGAGAAAGGTTTCCATCAAGCTCGAGAGGAATCGTTTCGCCCGTCCCGCCACTTCCACAACTCGGGCTTGTTACAGGGTAGGCCCCTAGAGCCTTGCAGGTTGGGTCACCCGATTGTGTGACGAAATCATCAATGACACGATGAAAGAACACACCGTTGTAAAGTCCTGATTCAACATGGGCAATCATATTGCCCGTGGTGATAGGAGCCCATTGCTCGAACAATTCAATGATGACCGTCCCTTCTACTCGCCCGCTGAAATGGCTTTCCTGATATGAAACCGTCATGGAGATGACTGCATTTCCTGTGTAAGATTCCATCATAGGAGAATCTTCTGCTTCAGGTCGGTCAGTCCACAACGAAGGGTCAAGGCCGTTGTTGCGCCAAAGTGGCTCTTGGTCTTGAGCACCGCTCACCCCCGGGACAAGAAGCGGGAGGACGAGAATGAGCACCAACATTGGGGCCATCCCAGCGGTGCGAGTCATGGTGGGGGATTGGCACCACCACCATGAAAGATACGGCTGCGGGTTCAATTGACCGCCAACAACAAAAAGGAGGAGACGGGTGGTTCAAGCATGGATGAACAATCAAACTTCATGCCCAATTTAACGCTCGGCTACGGAATCTTCCTCATCGTTTGGGGAGTGGCCGTATCAATTCTCTCCGAATCAAACTCTTTCACATCCTACGTTCCGAGTTTCCTAGGAGTACCCATCGCCGTTTCAGGATGGATGGCCAAATCCAACCCTGAACGCCGGAAGGATTGGATGCATGTCGCAGTGGTCTTTGGTCTGCTGTGTGCGTTGGGTGGAATTCGTTTCTTCATGGTGATGGGAGATGGACTCGATTATGCCTCTGGGTCAATGCTCATGTTGTTCCTGTCGGGCTCGGCCTATACCTTCCTGTGCGTTCGCTCATTCATTGAAGCACGAAAGGCTAGAGAAGCGTCAGCCTCTTGACGGTGAGAACCTTCCCACATCTATGGCCGAAGGCGAACCTGCTGCCGAAACCGAGGCAAAGTCGGTTGAAGGTCGCGCCCAGAGGCAGCTGAATTTCTCTGCCGGAGCGACCATTGCGGTTTCCATCGTGTTCCTCTTGCTGGCCATGACCATTGGCCCATCGGTCCAAGAGGCCATGGACAAAGATGCTAACTTCACCGGAGAGTGGTGGGAAACACCCCTGCAAGAGCGACATACGATGGACCTCCCCATGGACACGTTGCGCGCTCAACTGCCTGTCAACGGAACGTACGAAATTCTACCCTATGAGGAACATTTCGTTGAGGTTGAATTGCCTGCGAGTGAAGAAGATGCGGGATTCCCCGGTGATGCGCTCATGCACGTTGCCCTTTGGCTCCCTGACGTACCAGAAGGCACCAAAATACCAGTGATCATGACCATTCACCCCTACTATGACTTCGGAGGAGAAGGGGTTGTAGGTGACGATTCATCTCCAAATACCGTGCCCGATGGAGGCGTTGGTCAATGGGTCTACGACACCTTCGTTCCTCACGGCTATGCACTCGCCCAGGCATCTACCTTTGGTACCGGCCAATCCACTCACTGTCAAGATGTGAAAGGTCTCGGAGAACAGACCGGCATCCAAGCCGTTGTCGACTGGTTGGGCGAACAGAGTTGGTCCAACGGAAACGTCGGCCTGATGGGTAAATCCTATGCAGGAACAACGAACTGGGAAGCCGCTCAACAACCCTCACCCTACCTCAAAACAATCGTCCCGATTTCTGGCTCCATCGGCGTCCAAGAGATGTTCTATCGCAACGGGTCTTCAGAAAGCAGAGCCATGCTTTACGATGCGCTTTACGAAGGCGCCACAACGGATGCGGGAACTGACGACATGCGAATGTGTGCGGACGATGCTATCGGACCACTCAATCCGTTTACAACATGGGCAGGAGCTGAATACGGCGGTGCGCAGTGGAACGATTATTGGGATGAGCGACGTCATTTACCGGATGTTCTCGAAAATTACCAAGGCTCAGTTTACCTCGTTTGGGGGCTGCAGGATTGGAACGTCGACCCCTACCATGCCTTCCCTACCTACCAAATGATGCGCGATGCGGGCATCAACGCACGAGCCATCGCTGGACAGTGGGCCCACAACTATCCTGACCAGCCAGACCGACACAGCGAATTAGGCAGTGGTTACGGACAAGAAGCCTACCCCAACATGAGTCGCATGGATTGGGCTGTGGAACTCTACCAGTGGTTCAATTATTATCTCAAAGATATTGGAGAAGAACCTGAATCAATGGTTCAAATCCAAACACATGACGGACAGTGGCACGTGGAAGAGACGTGGCCTCCTGCCGACATGACTTGGTTGCCCGTCACGCTGGACACAACTGAAGGTGATAGCGGCACGGTGAGCGCGACCAACCAACGATCCTTCCGTTTGCCTCCACTCGAAGAAGCAGCACATATCTCCGGCATGCCGACCTTGCACCTTTCTGTCAATACACTGACGTGTCAGGGTGGTCAAATCTTTGCGACCATGTACGCTGATGGACTCCGTATTGGACACGCAACCATGGATGTTCGCTACCGAGATGGTGGCCACGAGGCAAAGACCACCTTCCCGCTTTCAAATTACCTGATGTTGATGGAATTCAATCCGATGGACGTTAACCTCCAAGCTGGTGCAGAACTTGAGGTAGTCCTTACAGAATCCGGAGAGGATTACTTGCCAAGTCCCTGTGCTACCATTGGCCTCAATGTCAATGTAGATGATTCCTCCACCCTCAGTCTTCCGCTCATCGACCGTCCTGCTGACGACGACCGCTGGTTCTTGGCTCCTCCCTGGTGGGAACAACAACCAATTCCATCCTGAGGGTACAACGTGCGCGTACTGGCATTCGAGGACAGTTACGACATCGAAGCCCTTCTCGTCGCAGGTGGAGTAAACCTCGAGACCATGACGCTTCAGCAACGTTGGAATTCCAGTGATGCTCTTGAGCATATTCAGGCGTTCAAGCCAGATATTCTTCTTCTCGACCATTTCATGCCGCCAATGAATGGACTTGAAGTTCTCAAGTTGTTATTGGCTTCATCAACTCAACGCCCTCGAACCATCGTAGCGATGTCGAGTGAACCGTCAATGAACGAGGCAATGCTTCACGCTGGAGCAGACTGCGGTGTCATCAAATTTGAGGTAGCGACGTTGCCAATTTGGAACTAATTCACTCTTCATCGTAAGGCTGCCAATCGTCTTGACCTTCCTCACGATACCACCAGTAACCGTCTTCGTCCTCAAACCACTCTACGCCATTTTCGTCAATGGAGTAGTTCTCGTCTTCGTATGCCTCTTCCTCGGCTTCCGCTTCAACTCGTGCGGCTTCCGCGGCCTTGGGGTCAACAAGTCCTGATTCTTGGGAAATACGACGCTTGGCGTCATCCACGTCGGATTCTGCACCACCGAAGACACGGTTGCTCGTACGGATCTCAGCCTGATGGTCTCCTTGGCGAATGGCATTGTCTGATTCTTCGTAGAATTCATCCGTCATTCGGTCACGGAATTCTTCAAATTCATCACGACCAAAACTGCCTGTAAATTCGTCACCCTTGGCTTTCATCAAGTCATCAAGGTCGAGTCGCTTCTCTCTCTTGAGTTCTGGAGCATCGGGAATATCACCGCCGTAAAAAGCGTCTTCTTCTGAATTTAACTTGCTAAAGACACGCCCTTCTGGATCGGCTTCTTCGATGGCTTCGATGATTAAATCATGCTCTTCCTCATCGATGTTTTCTTCCTCGTAAGAATCACCGGCTTGGTCCACCAAGGCCTCAAGTTGTGAAGCCAGTTCTTCCTGGTCGTCCTCGAACTGGTCAACAAGCTTGTCAACCTGCTTCAAGAGACGCTCGTAAGGGCTTCCAGTAATGGCTCCAAGGAAGCGACCAAAACCACTTTTCTTCTTCGCCATGAACTACCCACGACCTTACACTTCTTCAAAGATTGTCCTCTACGGAACCTTTTGGTGGACCTCTACCTGCCATGACCATGGTGGAAGCATGGTTGGTGAAGCTCATGCAGGGCTACAACCATGAATCATACGAGCAACGTGCTGGTTATCTCGCCCAAGTCCACATGCCAGGCACTGTCTTTCAATCGTTGATTTGGTGGGCATTGCAATCTCTTCCTGATGAAATTCTGGTGGGCATTGATATCGACGCAGAGCGCCCTCACAGAGTTGAGGTTGAGCACTATTTTTCGGGGGATGAGGTCCACAACCAACTCTTCCAAGGCCAGGGATATACCATCAAAGAGGCTCATATTGTGAACAGAGGAGATTCATACTCAGTTCACCATCTTCCAGAAGATTGGACTGACGATATGTTCTCAGCAGACCGAGGCTCAAGAGCGGGGCGCTTCACCCACTGGTTGCATACGCATCCGAATGCTCCAGCCATACCAAGTGGACCGGACGCTGATGCTGCACAGGAAACTACCGGTATTGACATGATTCTTGGGCTGCGATTTTCTCCGGAAGGCCCACTGCCTTGGTTCGATGATGTTGAAGGAACACGCCGAAGCATGAAGGCTCTCGGGGAGGAAAAAAAACCGCGCAAGCGCTCGTTCTTTGCCAGACATGCTCTGCCGGTTCTGGGAAAAGCCCCCAGCGGACACTCCATTCATGAAATTCAGTTGATTGGATTTCACAAATCAGGGGTTGGTGTGAACATCATTTTTGTTGATGGTGCTGGCCTACCCTACGGGTGGGATGAACGTCAAAACAGGATGATCTAAGCCTGCATCAACGCTTCATGCAAGTTGGCAAGACGGTCTGGATTGACACCCAAATCACTCACACCAAGACGCGACGAGGAGTAAAGAGAAACCAGAGTGGAAGTGTCATCAACGGGAGTGAATTTGACGACCACATCATCGGGGAAGCGCCAGAATGGAGTAATGGCAACTCGATGAGAGAAATGCTCACCATCCTCACCGATTCGGTCGTATTCAACAATCAAATCTTCATCATATGACCACGATTCATACGCAGCCCACAACTCAGAAACATTCGCATCCATCGTTTCTGAGAAACTTGCATCCATTCGCACCAAGCCCCCTTCGCCAATCGATGCACAATTTTGAGTTCCTTCGGGACACGTGGGCAACGTGGTGTGCTCTGGAGTCGGGGCGCTGACGAGAATCCATCCCTGAACAAAGAGCCAGGGGGCAGAAAGAAGTAAGGCTACAACACCCAATGATTTCCAACGTTGAGGAGTCATCACGGTCAAACCTCATTTTCTAGAAGATCTGTCAACCTGCATTCACAGTGTAGTTGGACCACCTGCGGGCATGGTGGCGAGCATGGTCATTGATTCACCACGGAGGCTTGGACCGAGATGGATGGTTCCAAAGATTCCAATATCTGCGAGATTGTGCGAGAGGGAAAACCACGTGCGACCGTAAGCGTCCACGCGGATATCGAGGAAATCACCCAAACCTCCACAGCGATTGTAACCGCAGTCTGGCTCCGTATCAATGGGGTCGTCCAAGCCGTTGAGTTGGACCGTGGTGAGCAACGGGGTTTCGTTGAAAGCATCAGTCGCATAGGTGAGGTAAGCATTCCATGTTTCATCGTCACCACCTGCTTCACCGACATAGCCGAATGCCACAGTACCCACGTCACCTGCGACGACAACGGGGAAACCTGTTCCAGAAAGGTTGGTCGGGGGTGCAATCATGGTGGCGTTGGACCACGTATCGCCTTGGTCACGGGAATACGACCAGTAAGGCATGTCATCGAGACCCATCCACATCGCGTGGATGTTGCCTTCTGAATCAACTTCAACTTGGGCCTCTTCAGCGTTCCAGGTGTCCGCCGTACCCGTGATACTCGTTGGAAGAGGGTGTTCGGTCCATGAGATACCAGCGTTGGTTGTACGGAAGATGGAGTATCCCTCACCCGTGCAACCTTTGTTACCCCGGTAGAAATTTCCGTCCACGCTGCCAACGAGATGCGCAGATAGCCCGCCAGATGAGCACGTCACGGGCGCCCCTGATGTTTCTGGACCCCAGGTAGCGCCACCGTCTTGGCTTGAAGAGCAAAGCGGGTGTGGTGCATTACCGTTGATGCAGAACATCCATGTGGTCGGATAAGCCAAAGCTGGCATGTTGCTACTCGCAATGGTTTGGTGGTCTTGCACCGAATAAATCTGGGTCGCAACGCTCGGTCCGTTCCAAGAGGCTCCTTCGTCATCGGACCACTCAACGGTCATACCGAGGAGTGCGTGCATGTCGAATTTCATGATGCGACTGGTCCACGGGTCAACGTAGATGTACGGGTCATTCGAATTAGCGATGGGCAAGAAGGGGTCGTAGATGTTTTCGCACGTGTAGTCCAGGGCCTCAAACATTCCAATCAGGTCGCATGAAATGATGGCTGTTGAGCCCGCAGGGCCGTTTCCATAGGAACTCATCATGAGGTTGTCAGTTTGCGTAATACCCATGGTTGGTTCGAACGTTGACATCCCAATGCCGTAGTAGGTTCCCGCTGCAATAAAGGGTGCATTTCGGTCGGTGAATTCCATGTCATCCATGCCCCATGCATCAATGGCCCCGGGAAGGTGATACCACGTTAATTCTGGACGCTCAAAGGTCCAGACTTCGGATGCCGGTGCCTCCACCGTCTCTTCTGGTTCTCCAAAACATCCCGACAGTGAAACGGAAACCATCAGCAGTGCGAGGAGGAGGGCACGCAAGGAATTCATACTAACCCGTCCGATATGGCTCAATTAAGGCTTGCCACACGCTCTCATTGACTTACCGAGAGGGGCAAACCATCCTGTGTCCAGCCCCGATGTGAATAGTAAGCGTCCATGCAAGCGGCTTCATCTTGGTCGTCAACAAACGAGACCATGCCCGCTGCGACACCGCTTGGTACAGGTTCTCGACGAAGGCGCCATGAGAGCAAATCTTCTTCCCTAGCCGCACGACCCTGCCGCTGCCAATGCTCAACATTCCACTGGCGAGCTAAATCCCACTGAACGTGGGCTCGTTGCATCAAATCTTGCCACGTACAGTGTTCGCCGGTAATGGCTTGCCATGCTTGCACCATCACGTCGTTTGGCGTCGCTCCTTTGGCAAAGGCGCACAGGATCATGGAGTCACGAATCACAATGCTATGCTGACTCTCTACGAGTTCTTCCATTAAGTCCAATGCAGAACGATTTGGCAAGCCTGTAGGTTCTTTGTAGCCCGCTCGCATATGCGATGCACCAACGTTGGCTGTCATGTAGGCCATGGCATTGCCGCGCTTCCCACGAGGGTCCCAGGCTGGTAAATCCAATCCTTTGCAGTGCGCCGTCAAGCGCGTGGTTGGATGTCCCGTCAGTTCTTCGATGAATTCACTTGCTGCAACTGCTCCAGCACTCAACGTGCCAAACAAAGTTCCGTCTCCGGGAGTAGCATGAGCCAGAAGATGTAGAGCCAAGGGGGGGAGTTCAGGAATTCCAAAGGCCCATGGAACTACATCACCTTCACCAAAGGTTCCGAAAGCGAACGGAGCGTGAAAGTGGTCAGACCATGTTGCTGGAAGCCAACCACGTTGAGCAACTTCACACATGAATGAGAGAGCGGCGCCTGCAGAAATCGTATCGATGCCCAGACGGTTGCAAGCATCGTTCCCGTCCATCACATCAAGGCTCGAGCCGATGCCAAGATTTGAGCCCAACATGGCCAGTGTTTCGTATTCCGGTCGGTCGACTCGGTTCATGTGAACAGGTCGACCTCGGACCTTCTGCCCGTCAATTGTTGGTCGGTCCGCAGCCTCACAGGCGATGGGGCAGGGTGCGCAGCAACCCGACTGTTTCGCATCAGGAAGAGATTCATGCCAGTGTTCACCCGACAGTTCGTGCGTTGACATTGAAGACACGACGGCAACGTCCTTCGCACCCTTTGCAACCGCAGATGCGGTTTGTCCGCCTTCGCCTCCCGAAACTTTGAGCGCAGCAAGGTCGGGAATTTGTGCGTCGGTAGAAGAGTAATTGGCCGTCGGCATACGGCCGTTTTGGGCAGCGTAAAGGGGACCTCGACTGGTGCCGAAGGCATAGAAAGGGTCTCCTGACTTACGGCGAAGACCCATTTCACTTCGTTGCTCTTTTATCGCTTCAGCGAGGGAAAAATCCTCAGCGTAGCGCATACCAGCCGCCGCTTCCTTGCTGGCCTTGACCGTTACCGCCTTGAGGCGTTTGAACCCGAAGGAGGCCCCCGTACCGCCACGCCCTGCAGCACGGCGTCCTGCGGTCAGCGGAGAAGCAATACGGATGCCATGTTCACCGGCAGGTCCGATGGAAAGACATTCTCCAAATTCGTCAAGGGCTTGCTCGACCTCCCACGTAGTTTTGCCGACCAAGTCCGCAGCTGAGTGGAGCGTCACCTCTTGGTCATTGATTTCGAGACGAACCCATGTTTCGCTGGCACCGGTGATGAAGAGGCCGTCCCAACCAGCTTTTCGCAGGTCGTGACCGATATTTCCACCGATGTAGGTGTCGATGTAGCACTCGGTCAAAGGAGAGCGTGTGACGACGACGGCACGCCCTGATGAGCCGACTTTTGAGCCCTGATAGGGTCCGGTCATGAACAGCAAGGGGGTTGTAGGATGTGACGCTGTATCCATTCGTCCGGTTACGGGATGTTGTTGGGTAGAGGACTGCGCATAATCGGTGGTATCCCACTCTACCAATAATTTCGTGGCAAGGGCTTTGCCGCCCATATGTTCCAAGCACCATTCATGGGGCAACTCACGAGCCTCACAGTTGCCTGTCGTCAGGTCCACCCAAAGCACCCGTCCGGGGAAGCCATCAAAGCGCCACGGTTGGGTCATGTAATGGGGTTGGAGCGGACCACGAAAAAGTCACCGCACGGTCTAGGCAGACTCATACGTACCCTGTTGGGTTGTAGGATAGAGTCCCGCAGCGACCACAACAGCCAACACCACCGAGGCCTGAACCATCCAAATGTTTTGAGCTGTGAACTCGTCAAGCATCAACGAAGTTGCCATCGCCACAGCCTCAAGTGTTGCTGTTGCGAACTGCACCTTTCCCATATCGATGGAGGGAAATTTGAGCCACAACCAACAGCCGACGACGTTGGTGCCAAGCAGGGCTGCTCCGATGGTTCGCAACCATGCTGTGTTGACGGCTTCGGCCTTGAGGAGGTCGCAGAATACATCTGGAATGAGCAATAACATCAGACCGTAGCCAAGTGAAGCCCAGAGGTTGACTTGCATGGCGAGGCGGCCAATAGCAGACGAGTCCATGAATCAAAATACTGGAGTCAACTTATGATGATTGTCGCGTCCACGCCTCTCCGTTTCGCTGGTAAACGATAGGAAGGCCAGTTGGTACTTCAAGCGCAAGAACTTCCTCTTCGGTCAAACCGTCAAGATGCATGATGATGCTCCGAAGCGAATTACCGTGAGCGGCTACGAAGACATTTTTGCCCGAATCAATGAGTGGAATGAGCGTTTCCTCAAGGTAAGGAATCGTCCGGCCAGCCGTCAATTCGAGGGATTCTCCGTTGGGTGGTGGCACGTCGTAGGACCTACGCCAGATGTGGACTTGATCGGCACCATATTGGTCACGAGTGGCTTGTTTATTCAAGCCCTGAAGGTCGCCGTACATGCGCTCGTTGAGCTGCCAGGCAACGTGAACTGGAAGCAGGCCGTCCTGACCGGCTTCGCCTCGTATCTGTGCCCATTCACGCATACGAGTTTCGTTTTCTGACATCCCTGCTTCAACCTCTGCCGGGTATTGGAACACGGGTGTCTTTCCTGAACTGTGTTCGGACAGTGCAATCATGGCAGTCATTTGAGCACGGATCAGGGTGGAAACGTGGACTTCGTCAATCGGTAGGTGGGCAATTGCTCGACCACCTTCGCGGGCTTCATCAATACCGGTCGGAGACAGTGGGACGTCAACCCAGCCAGTGAACAAGCCGGCAGCATTCCACATCGATTGGCCGTGACGCATCAAAATAAGCAGCGACATTGGAGGTCCTCAGTTGGGCCACCGGTCGGCAGGGCATGAAGGTGGCGCTGGATAATTTCACAAGAATACCGGCAGCGTAGCAAGTGCAAGTACAGGAACAACACCCATCAGCAAATCTCGGATGAGAAGAATCATCAGAGTCTTCGTGTTTGTTTGTGCGATGTTGTCAAACTCCTTTTGCATTCGAGCATCAACAGCGTCAGATAACTTTCCTGCTCCAGATTTTGCTAATTCTACCGATGCACTAAGTGCAACGCTTCCCAGTAGGCCAGCGGGAGTAATTTTTCGGGTCAGTAAAATCCGTCGGCCCCAACGTCGAGCAGATGACTTGGCAATCGCTGTACTTGGCTCTGAAGATTCTACATTCTCCTTCTTCTCACGCCCGGAAAACCGGCGAAGCCATTTTCGCGTTTTGAGGCCCGCATTGGCAAGTTTCTGAATCCTTTCAATATCGTGTTTTTCAATTGCTTTTAGCATTCGACGCACTCGAGCAATTCTCAACATATCAAGCATCAGCCAAACGATTACTAAAAGCATCAAGATAGCAAAGCCTGTTGGTGGAACATCATCCCAGACCTGCCAACCAACCGGATCGAAAAAGACCCTTAGCGTGAGCACGACTAATGGTGGAATAGTGAATGCGATGACTTCATTCGCCACCAAGAGCCCAATACCACGAATTGGAAGTTCTCGAAGTGCTTTTAACGCCCATTTTGTATGTGGCGCCAATCTTGCGATGGCTCTTCGAAACGGAACAAGAAGGAACAACACTCTCAGTATGAGAGGTAGCCAAATGATCACCAGAACATAGGCCGACCAAGGACCTCCTGGCGGAATCTCGGGCAACTGCAGCGGCTCAACCACGTTGGTCCATTCTCCACTTGGACATCAACGTTTCACTGTCGGAACTTGCGGACAGTTTCAGACATCGATGATTCAATCTTGTCCATGCCTTCACAGAGTTTTCGACCGTATTTGCGGCC
>QQSD01000079.1 GCA_003602485.1 Candidatus Poseidoniales archaeon
CAAACCTGCATTGACAAGGACATGAATTACTACATCTATGACGTCGCTCCCCGTTTAGGTGGAGGAACCAACGTCCACGTCAGCGTGGGTCACCCCTATGGAAATGCAACCTGGCGCAAACCGATGTCAAGTGGTCGAAGAATCGCTATGGAATTGAGAATGGCTGTCGAACAAGACCGCCTGCTCGAAGTACTCACGTGATTTCAAAGAAGGCTTCTTCGTCAACATCGTACCACGGGTTGATTCCGATATCGCTGCTCTCATAATGAGCAGTTGTTTCAACGAAGTAATATGGAAGGCTTGATTTTTCACCCGAACCGAGGTAGTGGTCTCCACTGTAATTCTCCACGGTGATCACCGCCCATGCATGTCCACCCCATTCATCATCTTCTGTGGCCTTAACCTGCCCGAGCATGAGTGCAGTATCGTAGCCGAGATGCTCGGCCAAACTGATGAACAAGACACTTGCATCTTCACAATCTCCGGCCTCTTCCCATAACATTTCGACAGGATACTTCGGGTATTCAGATTGGTTTGCGAGACTATCGTCATCGAACATGTATGGAATATCGCCTACAAAGGCATGGATAAAACGCGCCACATCGAGTGAACTAAGATATCCCAAATCATTGGCCATCCGCTCAAGTTCTTCTGCAAGGGCCATCACGTTAGAGTCTGTAGGGGTTGCAAAGGCAGCATATTGTGGAATGATATCCTGATAGGATTCTGCACCCGACCAATCAATGGCATGGTTCATGCCCCGGTACTCGATGTACGTAGAATAATTCAAGGTCCATACCAATGAATGGGATTGCCCATCAAAATCCCACGTGAATTGCCGAACTGTTGATTCCAAGTTATCGAAAGGTATGATTGAAAATTCCAGTAGCCCAGCATCACCATCGCCTCCATCGTCTCCATCAGCGATGAATGTTTGATTGAAGAATCCGTCTTGGCTGTCGAAGACGACTTGGAATTCACGATGTTCTTCAGATGGATTCAAGTCAAGTAAATCGTCTGAAAATGGGTCTGAATCATAAGCCATGACCTCAATGAAGTGGTATCGAATCCGTTCGTCTAAATTGATGTGATAGCTGTGAGTCAATCGCAGGGTTTCATCCACCTGTACCTCTTCGTATGTGTTCAATACCGAAGGAAGACAGCCATAGGATTGGTTGTTGACATTGACACAGAAGTAGATTTCTCCTTGCGTGTCAAAGAGATCTACTGTTTCCAATAATGTGAAATTATCAAGTCGCAAATATAGTGCTCCGTCCCGTGCATCGTTCAAGTCCTCGTCATCTGAAACACCGTCATTGTCATCATCAAGATCGCTATTATCTCCGATACCATCACCATCTGCATCTGCCCATTCGGTAGCATTGGTAGGAAACAAATCGACTGAGTCGCCGTATCCGTCACCATCAAGGTCACTCCATTCGAGGGGATCCAACGGAAACGCATCACTGTTATCTCCCCAACCATCTCCATCACTGTCCAACCACTCAGTTGAATCAAGAGGATAGGTATCATTGTCATCCTCAACGCCATCGTTGTCATCGTCGAGATCTTCCGTTGCATCTTGGCAACCGTCTTGATCATAATCATTCTGAGGGTTGGATTCCCAATCGAGAAGGCCCTTTGAGCAGGCATCGAGTTCATCGAGGATACGATCCTGATCGTCGTCATCATCTTCCGATTCATCAGAGCAACCGTCACTGTCGTGGTCGGTTATGGAACTTGAAGACCATCCTCCGATGCCATTGGGACATGCATCTTCATAGTTTTGGATTCCATCTCCATCGAGGTCATTTGGATCATCCTTGTCAACATCGATGAGTGCGAAGACCAAGGCTGAACCCAGCAGAAGAAAACTGACGGATAGAACCGCAATGAGAGGAGCGAAATTTGTTGATGCTTTGGTAGCCCTCTCAAGAGTGAGTACGGCTGTTTCATCATGTGATTTCAGGTCTTCACCACGTTCCATGCCGAAGTTGTATAACTCGTCTTCAGACATCCCAATCAACACCCAATCTCGAATGAATGGTTTAGGTTTATTCCCTTCACTGAGGGCCCTTCAGCCCTCATAGGGAACCCAAGCATTAGCTGCTGCATCAAAGTAGGATAAGGCCCCGCTCTCGTCACGAGACCAATGTACGCCGTTTTCCTCCCACTGCTGAGAACCTGAGGCTTCCTCAATGGAAGGCAATGACTTCTCTTCAGCCATGTATTGGTCGGTCATTGAATCACCTGCCATTGTCGCATCTGCGAAGGGACTGTTGCTACTTTCAGGCTTTCGAGTGAAGATATAACCGCCGCCTCCGATAAGTGCGAGCAACAAGACGGTGATGATTGCATACAGCAAACCATTCCCTGATTCTGCCACCTCGGCTTGGGAACGAGTTGAATCCTCTGGATATTCATCCCATCGGTCAGCAACGCCGTCTCCATCGGTGTCAACGGATTCATTAGCATCAAATTTGAATGCATCTTCATCGTCTGATACCCCATCTCCATCGGAATCGAGTTGACTGAGTGCACATCCAACTGGATTGATTAATTCGCCTTCAAGTGTCTTCGGGCATTCGTCAAGGTGATTTTTGATTCCGTCGTCATCATCGTCTTTTTGCTGCTCGGAACAACCGTCAACATCAACTTGCTGAGTGACAGCTGTATCTGGACAGAGATCTTTGTTGTTGTTGATGTCATCGTTGTCTTCATCCTTTTGCGAATCTGAACATCCATTTGCATCGGGTTGTTCGCCAGCGGGCGTCACAGGACAGATGTCGTCAGCATCTGAGATTTGGTCGTTATCAGCATCAAGTTGGTTGGTAGCACAACCGAGAAGGTCGACTTGCAAGTCAGCACCAGTTCCAGGGCAATTGTCAATATCGTTGGTGATGCCGTCATCATCAGAGTCTTTCTGAGATGGAGCACAACCTTGTGCATCAGCAACTTCGTTGCTGGGTGTAGCATCACAAACATCGGCAGCGTCGTTGACGTTGTCACCGTCTGTATCACGCTCTTCAGCCGCACAACCCACACCGTTAACCGGCAATCCAAGAGTTGTGGTTGGGCAAGCATCACGGTCGTCAGTGATGGTGTCACCGTCGGTATCGAGTTGACTCAATGCACATCCCGCCGCATCAACTTGAGAACCAAGTGGTGTGTTAGGGCATGCATCGAAGGCATCCATGACCATGTCGTTGTCCTGGTCTTCTTGACTTGAGGAGCAACCGACACTGTCGACTTGTTCACCAGCAGGCGTGTTGGGGCAAGCATCTTCAGCGTCATTGACACCATCGAGGTCACCGTCGAGCTGGCTGGCCGAACATCCATTCTCATCGACCATCTGGCCCGCAGGGGTGTTCAAACACAAATCGGGATTGTTGCCGTTTGCATTATCCCCGAATCCGTCCATGTCAGCATCGGTCCATTGCGTTGCATCGTTCGGGAATACGTCAGGATTCATTCCTGCTGCATTGTCGCCGTAACCATCTCCGTCAGTGTCGCTCCATTGTGTGGAATCGTTGGGGAAAGCGTCGGGTGTTGTTCCGAGTTGATTGTCACCGTAGCCGTCACCATCTGCATCACTCCACTGTGATGCATCGTTTGGAAACGCGTCAGCATTGTTGCCATTGGGGTTGTCACCGTAGCCATCACCGTCAGCATCCGCCCATTGTGTACCGTCTGTAGGGAATTCATCAGGGGTTGTACCGTTGGGATTGTCACCGTAGCCATCACCGTCGCCATCCGACCACTGCGTAGGATCGGTTGGGAAGGCATCTCCGTTCGTACCAGTTGGATTATCCCCGTAGCCATCACCGTCATTATCACTCCATTGCGTAGAATCTGCTGGCCATTCATCGGGATTGTTGCCCGATGCATTGTCGCCATAGCCGTCACCGTCAGTATCTGACCACTGAGTTGGATCGGTTGGGAAGGCATCGGGTGTTGTACCGCTTGGGTTATCACCATAGCCGTCACCATCTGCATCCCACCACTGTGTGCTGTCCGTTGGGAAGGCGTCGGACATGTTACCGCTTGCGTTGTCACCGTAGCCGTCGCCGTCCATGTCGGAATATTGACTTGCATCATATGGGAAGGCGTCAACAGCGTCGTTGTAACCATCACCATCACTGTCTTTCTGAGACAGGGCGCATCCATTTTGGTCAACAGTAGCTCCAATGCTCGTATTGGCGCACAGGTCCAGTTCATTAGCCACACCGTCGCCATCATCATCAATGGAAAGTTGGAAACAATCAGAATCTCCAATCAGCTGTACGCTCACATCAGAATACAGGTCGATATGGACGCAATAAGTCCCTGATGAGGCAGGGGTCGTGTAGGAGAAAGTAGGCAGACTCATATTTTGTGCAGTTGCAGTAAATGAGGTCAATGAAGACGAGGCGAGATTGGCACCGGTTGCATCGCTCATTCGGTATTGATACTGATAGTCGTCATTCACAACCAAATCGAGGCCTTTGGCTTGAACGTTATTGGTGCTCGCTGTAGAACTTGCAGAATAGGAATCAATGACCAAGGCAGGTAGTTGTGGAATAAAGTCAGCAAAATGTAGCCCAGTGATGTTGGTGTTATCGCTGAGGTTGACAACCGTCCCATTGAGGGATACGAAAGCGAGGAAAAGATGGTCGTTCATTGTGGTTGGACCAGTCCAATTAATTTGGTAATTCATTGAGGTCATTGTAGGCGTTAGGTACCATGCATCACTGTCGATCATCGATGCGTTAATGGCGAGATTGACATCACCAGAAACAGTGTAATTATCATCCCATGCATCGTAATCAAGAACAATCCATTCCACCTGATAGTCGGTTCCAACCGTGAGGTTGGTTAATTCAATATCTCCAGTTGTTGACGAGGTGGTTGCTATTTCGACCATTTCAATGTAAAGTCCGTCCACATCACTGTCGAAGGTACTTCCAGTTGCACTTGATAGAGTGGAAGATACCATCAAAACTGATTCAATCATGTTAGCTTGAATCGTTATGTTGATGCTGTGGGTGGTGCCCGTAGCGTTGAAGGTGCCAGTCGTTGAGTTCGCCCACGATTCGCTATCATCAAGGAGCATTTGACCGTAGGAATAATTGTAATTGTATGCCGTATTATTGGTGAGCCCAGAAAAGGAGAGCGTTGCTTGACTGATGTTAGTGATGAACACTTCAACAATCTCAAAGGTCTGGCCACCGCCTGGGTTATCGGTTGTAATTTCAATATCGTAAGTATTGGTTGCCGAACTCCACCCATAGACATCAATGTAGGTGGTTTGATTCACTAAGGATGTGTATTGTAGGGATTCAAGATTGGAGGTACTGGTGGAGGAATCAAGGAAGGTACCTGTGGCAGACTCCCAACCAACATCGAGATCACCATTGGTATGGGTAAATGAGATATTAGCGTAATAGGTGACTCCTGCGATCATATCAACTTCAAAATAATCTACGTCAGTAGTGGAGTGGATTGAGAGACCCGTACACGAAATCGGAAGTAACGAAGCACCACTCGCCGTGGAAGTGGCATCATTTGGTTCAAGAATGTCCGAGGTAAGCGTTCCAGCGCCAGTACAGTTGGTGACGGAAGTTCCTCCGCCACCCCCGCCACCAGTTCCATTGGAAACGGTGAATTTGTGCAGCGATAGACTCCATGTACCGGAACCTGCCCAACGAGCGATTTCGATGTAAACCATTCCGCCATGTGCACTTGTGGTGTTGGTAGTCAGAGTTTCTGGGTTGTTCTGATATGAATCGTCGAGATAGGAAAGATTGGAGTCGTAAAAGATGAGGTCGAAATCATTGGTAACGGTCGTTCCATTTGCGAAAGTGGTCGTAGAGGGGAATGAAAGAGAGGCAGATAGACCCTGGGTAGAGGTAAGTGCCACGCGCAGGTAGTCTGAATCATCGCCGTAGTCCAGTTCACCATTTCCATTGTAGGTGCTGGAGAAAATGTAGTTCGTGATATTGACCGTTGTATTGTCAGGTAGGTCGCCTCCTGAATTCAAATCGTTTTGATTGGGACCAACCGCTTGTACGGTAGGTGCAATAGCGCTGAGTAGGGTGCCTAGAATCAACATTGTCGTGATGAGGCTGCTTCGTAGAGGTGAAGTTGACACGGTCATTTGCTTGCGCATGGCGTAACCACGCATGGAGAGTATATCAGCACTACCACGACAACGGGTTAAATTGCCGTTGGGGCGACATGCCCGTCGCCTTTGTCGTCAGGTTGGCGAACACGCGACCAAACACCGCCCATCAATTCGTCGTGATGCGCTTGACAATAGTGGAAGCGCCTGTATGCCTCTCGAAATGAATAGGCCTTCTTGCCAGTAGCAACGAGATAGCCTTCTGGGGAGAGGCGAGAGACAATCGTTCCCTCTTCTCCACACCCGGGTAAGTCGCAGACGGGTGTTTCAGCCATATTCACAACTCCATCCTATGCTTCATTAAGTCTTGTGCGAACAGACCAAGATTTATTGTTCGTCTTCCTCGGTAGCATCTGGTTCAATGACAACCAAAGGAACGTTCGCTTCGATGGCTTCACCTTCGCCACAGTGCACCGATATTACCGTGCCGCTGACCGGTGCTTGAATTTCATTTTGCATTTTCATTGCCTCTAAGATCAGGATGACTTGACCCTCTTCAACCCGGTCGCCTTCCTCAACCTCAACAGTGACAACTTTGCCAGGTATATTTGCTGAAACTGTGCCAGATTTCTTTTTCTTGCGCCCGCCAGCACGGCGTGGTTTTGCAGAAGGTGCAGCATCAGGCATTTCGATCTCAAAGGTTTGCCCCTCAACGGTGGCCTTCCAAGAGGTCCCTTCACCCTCAACCTCAACAATATACTCTGTTCCGTTGACGATGACTTTGCGTGTTTCTGTCATGAATTCACCTCCATGGTGAGCGTCGAGCCCGTGCGTGCATGAGAGAAGATTCCCCCGACAACATCCTGCGATGGTCTTGAGACCATGCTACGCCAGGTTGACGAGCAACTTGTCCTGGGTCATCACCCTGTTGTGTAACGGCCAACACCGCAGCGATGGCGGCCATTCGTAACTCTGCATCTTTTGACATCATCATTCACCTCATAGCGGGATGTTACCGTGTTTTCGAGCAGGGCGTAATTCTTCTTTATCCATCAGCATTTCCAGGGCTCGAGAGAGACGTTGACGAGTCTGGTTAGGCTCGATAACATCGTCAAGGTAGCCCAGTGCAGCCGCTTTGTAGGGATTTGCAAAGGTCTCTTTGAAGTCTTCAGTAAGTCGTTCTCGTTCTTGTTCAGGGTTTCGCGAATGAGCAATGCGACGGCGATGAATAATCTCCACTGCCCCGTCTGCGCCCATGACTGCCAATTCTGCAGAAGGCCAAGCCACGTTGTAGTCACCACGGATGTGCTTGCTTGACATCACGTCATATGCGCCTCCGTATGCCTTACGCAAGATAACGGTGAGTTTGGGGACGGTAGCTTCAGCAAATGCATAGAGGAGTTTCGCCCCGTGGCGAATAATTCCACCCCATTCCTGATTCGTACCGGGTAAGAAACCAGGTACATCCTCAAAGGTAAGAATCGGAATGTTGAATGCGTCGCAAAACCGGACGAACCGAGCTGCTTTATCACTCGCATCAATGTCAAGACATCCTGCGAGGACTTTCGGCTGGTTTGCAACGACCCCCACCGTATGGCCCCCGAGATGACCGAAGCCAATCACGATATTTTGAGCCCATTCAGCCTGCACTTCCATGAAGCCACCGTCGTCAAGCACTTCTCGTACAACATCGACAACATCGTAGGGTTTTGAGGAATCATCTGGGATGATAGAATCCAAGGCGTCGCACAAACGGTCCTTACTGTCCGATGTTTTCTTCACTGGAGGGCGCTCGAGGTTGTTTTGAGGCAGTAAATCACACAGGTCTCGAGCCATTTGAATCGCATCTTCATCATCAGATGCGGTGAAATGTGAGACGCCTGATTTTGACCCGTGGGTGGCTGCACCACCAAGGTCTTCGAAACTCACGACTTCGTTGGTCACGGTCTTGATGACTTCTGGACCAGTGATGAACATGTGAGCCGTTTGGTCTACCATGATCACAAAATCAGTGATGGCGGGTGAATACACCGCACCACCTGCACAAGGCCCCATGATGACGGATATTTGTGGAACGACGCCAGAAGCCCGAACGTTACGGAAGAAAATTTCAGCATAGGAGCCGAGAGACGCCACGCCCTCTTGGATTCGTGCTCCACCTGAATCGTTGAGTCCAATGACAGGACGGCCTGTTTTGAGAGCCATATCAAGAACCTTGCAGATTTTGAGGCCGTGCATTTCACCTAGAGAACCTCCGTAAACGGTGAAATCCTGTGCGAAGGCAAACACTTCGCGTCCGTTGATGGTCCCGTGGCCGGTAACTACTCCGTCACCGGGAATCACATTCTTGTCCATATCAAAATCACGGCAGCGGTGTTCTACCAGTGCGTCAATTTCTTGGAAACTCCCGTCGTCAAGCAACATGTCCAAGCGTTCCCTAGCCGTCATTTTGCCACGATTGTGTTGGGCTTCAACACGTGCTTGTCCGCCTCCTGCCTCACTACGAGACTTGCGATTTCGGAGGTCTTTGAGTCGCTCATCAGTGCTTGCCATAGGCTTCCCCTATCCTATGGTTACGAAACCCGCCCTTATTCGTTCCTCTTCTACAGTGGTGAAATCAGCGGTCTTTGGCCGAAGAAATTCAAACCTCAACCTTCAACTGATTCATAGGTCTCTTTTGAGAATTGACTCAAGAATTCCCACATTAGAATCTGTGGGTCGTAGAGGCCTTGATTTCCAAGGCAATTCCATACGACATCAGGTGTGCAGAGGTCATTGGCGTAGAGATTATGACCGCCTGCGTGAACGGTGATTAAGACGACTTCAGCATCGTTTTTACAATCCGTGAAGCCTTGAACACTGTAAACTGAACCTGGTTCATTACGGTCGGGCAAAGCGCCTTCGCAATCATTGTATTCTGCCCAATCATACATATTTTCAACAGCACCCGTCTGCATTGATTCGAGATTTCGCCTGTTTTCATCAACGATGCCCCACGCAATGGTGTTGGTATAGGGTGTATTTTCATCAATGAAGCCGTGGATTTCTAGAATCGGAAGAGGCTGGTAGGTGGATGTCTCGTGGAAACTGAGGTATCCAGAGGTACAGGCAACGGCTGCTATTACGTCACTGGCCTCCAAGGCCATTCGCTGGGCCATCATACAACCATTTGACCAACCTGAAAGGTAAATCCTGTCTTTATCAACTGGATAGTTCAAAATGGTCTGTTCAATTACCTCAAGTAGGTAGCCGACATCATCGATTTCAAGATGAACGGCATCTCCACAACAATAACCAGCATTCCATGATTCTTCATTTCCACCGAAAGGTAAGGTTGTATTGTCAAGGAGAATACCTTCCGGGTGTACCACGATGGCACCGACCTCGTCGGCTAACATCATAATGTCACTGTGTGCGCGTGTTTCAGGAGCAGACCGAGCCCATCCATGGAGTTCAAAAATGACCGGTGCATTTGATGTTTCGTTAACCGATTCGGGAATGTAGGTTTGATAGCAGCGCTCCCAACCATCAAAATCAAAACACGCATATTCACCAGGATCAGGTCGGATGAAATTTCCAACCTCTTGGCTTGAATCAGTAGAGCCCCCCTCGTCACTCCCGAGAGCGCTCAGGCAGCCTTGAAAGGAAAAAAGGAGAACTGCTAAGATGGTGAACCAGGTTGGTCCAGACCCCGCCATGACCAGTACTCTTCATCTCCAACTCATTAAGATTCTCAATGTCAAATGACCGATGTCACCCAAGCAGCGGTTGGCTTGTGCCAGTCTCTTACCTGGTCTGTTTCGAGTCGAAGTTGCATGCTTTGCCCTTCCTCTAAATCTACGTCTTCAAGGAGAAAGTCGACGATGTATTCGTTACTTCGAAAGGTGTCGTCAAACAGGATTTCCTGTTCAATAACAGAGCCTTCCTCAAGTTTCTGGAGAATGACACGCACATGACATTCTTGGAGGGGATTTCGAAGGGTACATGATTCGCTGCTCCCATCGTGCTCAACTTGAACAAATCCATCGAGTGTTGTGGTTGTTGAATGGGTCGAGAGTACAATCACGGTATCTTTGGCAGTTGGGGCACAGACGCATTCCATGTTGTCTGCTTCAACCTCGGATTCAAGTTGGACGACGACGGACAACGAACGGGTTTCAATGGTCTCAGATGTCACCAGCGTTGCCGTAATGTCATGATGGCCAGGTTGAGAGAATTCGTGCGTGACACTGGCGCCAGTCCGAACTTCACCATCACCAAAATCCCATGTCACCATCCCGTCTGAAACCGATGATGAGAAGACAAATTGATGGAGGATTTCCGTGACAACTTCCTCCTCATCGTTGTCTCCTTCATCAACCTCAATCATCACGTAACGATTGGTCCCAGCTGCATTGTCGACCGATATTTCAAAGGCTTCATCTTGGGCTGAGAAGGGATTGAGTCCTGAACCCAACGCACTCACCATGGTGAAGCCAGCAAGGCAAATGACAAGAGCAAGAACACCGATAACATTGGTTCGCATGTATGTTATTTAATTAACCGAGAATATAAGCGCGTGTTTATTTTATTCAACAATTAACTGATGAAATAGGTGCGTTGATAGGGAAGCGCCCTCTCCTGTGACCATGGACCAACCCTTGCGTATCGTGGTGGCTAAGCCAGGACTTGACGGTCACGACCGTGGAGCAAAGGTCGTTGCCCGCGCCCTTCGGGATGCGGGGCACGAAGTCATCTACACTGGCTTGCGCCGTACCGCTCAACAAATCGTTGAGACGGTTCGTGATGAAGACGCCCGATTTCTCGGCTTGTCATCTCTTTCAGGAGCGCATGCTCATCTCTTCCCCCAAGTTTGCAAGCATTTACTCGAGGCTGGATTAAACGATGTCATCGTCTTCGGAGGTGGAATTATTCCACACGAAGACCGCTCTGCACTCCATGAGGTAGGGATTCGGGCTGTCTTCGGTCCCGGTACGCCAACCTCTGAAATTCTTGATTTCATTCAACAAGCATTCGACAAAGGTAATGCTGGCGTCGGACAAGATACTACTTGGCATTGGACATCATCAGCATGAGGTGCCCTTCATGAGCGAAGAAATCCCACTGGCACTCAACGGTGACCGCCGCGCCATTGCTCGAGTCTTGAGCGGTCTCGAAAACGGAACCATCACCGTTGAGCAAGCATTGGCAGGAAGGCAATCTGACCCTTCTTCAACATCTTGGTCGACCATGGCCATTACTGGTGCTCCGGGAGTTGGGAAATCAGTCCTTGTCGACGCGCTGATGACCGTTTGGGCAACCAACGGAACCAAAGTTGCGCTGCTTGCAGTTGACCCCAGTTCACCACGGACGGGTGGGGCTCTCCTCGGCGACAGAGTTCGAATGTCATCAGTGGATAATCCCGCCATCAAGGAACTCGTGTATGTGAGATCGATTGCAACCCGCTCATCATCGGGAAGCGTCCCGCTTATTGTGGAAGATATGGCAGCATTTTTGCTTGTATGTGGCTGGGAAAAAGTGTTGATTGAAACCGTTGGTTCAGGACAAGCCGAATTACGTTGCGCCGCAGTTGCAGACCGTATTGTTGTCGTCGAAGGACCTGCCCGAGGCGATGGCATTCAAGCAGAGAAAGCCGGTTTGCTTGAACTAGCAGACATTGTGCTGGTCAACAAAGCAGACTTGGACGGAGCTGAACGCCATGCTGGTGAACTGAAAGAGTCCTTTGGCCTCGGAGAACAACAAGCTCCTGAGGTGCTCTTGACTTCAGCCCTTCACGGCAGCGGAGTGGTAGAAGCTGCTCAAGCCCTCATGGGACTCGAAAGTTCAGGCCGCGCCCTTCGTGCCCGAATGCGTGAACGATTGCTTGGCCAACACGAACGACGGCTGATTCAACATCCGTCCTACAATGCCCTTCTTGATGCTCTTTGCGAGGGTACACTTGATATCCGAACCGCACTGGCTCGCATTGATGACGAAGCAGATGAGTGAACAGGTCGAGATGACCAATCCGGTTGACACTTCTGTCGGGGGAATGAAAGGGCACATCCTCAGACGGGCCATTCATCTCTCGATGATGTTGATTCCCTACGTCTATTTTGCCCACGGGGAATCCGTTGCTAAAACCGTTGACTTAACGCTTGACCAAGTGGTTGCCAGCGTGATTCTCATCGCCCTGATAGCTGAAGCGATTCGCCTCAAACTTGGCATCACAATCTTCGGCCAGCGAGATTACGAAGCCAAGCAAATTTCTGCCTTAGCATGGGGAGCTATTGGAGTGGGCCTTGTCTTGTTGCTCGTACCCCACAAAGCCTACGCGTGGCCACTCATCGCCTCACTCGCCCTTGGCGACCCCTTCATGGGTGAATTACGACGCAAAGATTTCAATGACCGCCAGGTAATGATTTACGCCACGGTGCTCATCTTGGCCATCTGGCTAACCTGTTCGTTGCAATTTGAAACGCCTCTTTGGGTTGCAATTATTGCAGCACCAATCTGCATGATTTCGGAATGGCCTCGCCTGCGATACATCGACGATAACGCCACGATGGTACTCATTCCACTTGCATTCATTCTAATTTTAGAGCCCTTTGCTCAAGTAATGGTTTGACCAATATCGTCAAAGGGCGAAGATTTCGCTCAATATGTTGAAATGGGGGGTTCCGTTGGTTAGGATGAGTGAAGCGCATGAGCGACGAAACAAGCAGCAACGACCCGCCTCAAATCGCATACCAAGTCGGCTTTGGATTGGCCATGATTCTTCTCATCGTGACCATGTTCCAATACCCTCTTTGGTGACATTTCCATAACGAAATTGAACATCCCTTCAAAAGGGAGGAGCCTACCCTAATTCTATGTGCGGGATTGGAGGTGTTTTGGGGCAACCCCAAGCCACAGTCCTCAACCGGATAAATCACCTCCAAAACCATCGTGGACCAGATGAACAATCAACGTGGATAGACCAACAAATCGGTTTTGCACATACCCGACTTGCCATTCTTGATATCCATGGAAGTCAACAACCGATTACTGCTCCAAACGGAAGCGTTTTGATTGTCAACGGTGAGATCTACAATCACGAAGCCATTCGAACGTCAAATCCCAATTACCCCTTCACGACTGCAGGGGATAGTGAAGTGATTCTTGCACTTCATGCATCAACTGTTCAGTCATCGAATAAACCCACTGCGCAAGATTATGCTGCTTGGCTTGGAGAACTCGACGGCATGTATGCCCTAGCGCTTTGGGATGCTCAACACGAACAGTTAATCCTAGCGAGAGACCCATTAGGAATCAAGCCACTCATGCGGACTCAGATCGAAGGCGACATGCTTTTTGCAAGTGAAGTCAAAGCTTTCCATGCCGACGAACGATACACTCCTCAACTGGACGAACTTGCGTTTGCCGCTCGATTGGTTTGGGAATATCCACTTGACGCTACGACTCTGCTCAAAGGAGTTCATCATGTTCGCCCGGGCACCATTGAAGTCTGGAGTACCAATGAACGTGGTGAAGCATCTTGCAGTGGAAAGGCCAAGATAGAGCGACAAGCGATGAATCCTTCGAAAACCTGGGACCCGACCCACCAAGCCGAACCCTTGCTGGATTCATTCATCACGAGTGTGCAACAACGCTTGATGGCAGACGTACCAGTTGGCATCGTTCTGTCGGGTGGCCTTGACTCAAGTCTTGTTGCTGCAGTGGCTCACGAAGCAGCTCAGCGAGCAGGTCAACCCGTTCCTGAATGTTGGACAGTGGCTGAAAGTGAGGAGAACCCTGATTGGATTGCAGCAGAACACGTAGCCTCGCATTTTGACCTCCGCCACCATCAACATATCCTTGACGAAAATGCCTTTGAAGAACGGCTACCACAACTGGTTTGGCATGGAGAAGACATCGATGTGACGGTCCTCTTCTTCAATCCCCTCTTCGAACACATGTCTCGTCATGTGAAGGTCGGCTTGTGTGGTCAAGGAGCCGATGAATTGCATGCAGGATACCCACGATACGGTCAACTTGGCGAATATAGGAACGTCCTTCAAGAACGAATGCAAGGCCTTCCCGATGTGATGCAACAACAGTTGGCAGAGGGCGGACTCAATCCCAATGAGGGATGGCACCTCAATTCTCACCAGCCTGCGCAACATACCAAGGATCTTGGCACCATGCTCGACTTTGAGTTAAATCACGGTCAACTGAGTAATTTCCAACTCCGACTGGTCGACCGTCACTCAATGGCTCATTCATTGGAAGTTCGCGTTCCTTTCTTGGGCAGTGAACATCGAAAAGAGACCTATGCACTCCCCATGGACTGGCGGCGAAGCAAGGACCGCGAAGAAAAGGCTGCGTTACGCAGGGCTGCTGACCTCACGGACCTCCCCAAAGACATTGTCCGAAGGCCGAAACTCCCTGCTGGTCGGGCTACATCACCAACCATGCTCAATACCTTCCTCAACGACTACTCTGCTCAAACCGAAGAGCTCTTAGAACGGTATAAAACATGGGCACCGGCAATGAAGGGGCAAGAAGAATTAGCCATAGGACTCGGACTCTTTGAGGCTTTACATCTTCAATCAGATGGGTACAAAAAAGCCAACCAAAGCGTCCATGCTCTGTTGAGTGAGGTGATTGGATGTTAGAATTGAACAATGCAAATAAGCGCCTTGAAGAGAAACGTGAGGAGATTACGGCATGGATGAAGGTCAAACGTAGCGAGGTTGCCATCCCGATTTACGGCAGTGTTGACATTCGGGATACTGGCTGGAAAGTTGGTGTCGTTGATGCCAATCACTTTCCCGCAGGATTCAACAATATCTCAGAGGACGATTTTGATGAATTGGGCGATCTCTTCAAGGACCACATCAACCATAACCATCCAGACTGTCAATGGGTTCATATTTTTCCTGAGAGCCACACCAGAAACCAAGGCTATGTGGAAAATATCTCTACCATCAAGCGACTCATTGAGCGAGCTGGTTTCCGATGCACAGTCGGGTCCCCAGACCTTGATGAATTTGGCACGCTGCATGGAATCTCAGGCCCTCTCAAACTGGATTTAGTTGAATTGGACAGCGATGGAGAGTTGGTCTTAGACGGTCAGCAACCCGACCTCATCCTTCTCAACAACGACCTCACGGGTGGTGCAATTCCTGGACTCCAAACAAACAATATCTCACCACCAACAGAAATGGGATGGCACGTCCGTAGAAAATCAGAACATTATGCCTGCCTCAAACCCTATGTTGAAGAAATTGCAACCTTATTGGACATTGACCCTTGGCACATGATGCCTCGATGGTTTGTTTCAAAAAACAAGTGCCTTACTGAAGATTCTTGCCGAATTAAACTCGCTCAGGAAATCGATGAATTTCTTGCCTCAATCCAAAACAAATATGATGAGTTGGGCATTGAGGACAAACCGTTCGTTGTTATGAAAAATGACAGTGGTACATACGGCTTGGGAATCCTCATATTGGAATCAGGAGATGCTATTTTGAATCTGTCAAAGAGAAAAGCCAACAAGTTACGATATGCAAAGGGGGGAAGTGATGTTGAAAACTTCCTGATACAGGAAGGCATCCCTACGACCATGAAAACAGAAGAAGGCGCTCCCGTCGAACCGGTAGTATACCTCGTTGGAGGAGAGGCTGCAGCATGGTTCTACCGAATCAATCCTAAGAAATCCGCTCGAGAAAATCTCAATTCACCCAGCGCCATCTTCACCAGTGCCGCAGACGCAACGCAGAGATATGGTGAGCATTCGCAAACTTGGCACGCCTTGCTCGCAGAGTTGAGTATGCTGGCAATGGGAGCAGAAGCAGCCCTTCGAGGATGATACGATGGCACCCGTACACTGCTTAGGCTGTGGTTTGGTTGGGGCTTATGTTGCCCGTATGTTGAGCGAAGCAGGTCAGGAGGTTCATGCCTACGACCTCACCGACCGTGAGATAACGGGTGTAAAGGTTCACGTTGGTGACGTCTTTAGCCGAATCCAAACGCTACCTGAGGGTTTGGTCATCAATATGCTGCCAGGGGAACTAGGCCACCAAGCCACTCGTGAATTGGTGCAACGGGGACGCCAGGTTGTCGACCTGTCATTTGCGGAACAAACTCCCGATGTGCTCCAGGAAGAAGCACTCCGTAACGGTGCAGCTGTTGTTTGGGATGTAGGAATAGCGCCTGGGTTTTCGAACCTCCTCGTGGCGAAAGCCCTGAGAGAACAGGGTGAACTAGACGATGTGCAAATTAGAGTCGGGGGTAATCCAACCAAGCCTGACGGTATTTGGTCATACATGGCACCATTTTCACCCTACGATGTCATTGCTGAGTACACGCGCCCTGCTCGAATCATCAGTGATGGTGTGACCGACGTTCGACCTGCTCTTGACCAGCGGCATCGAATATCAGTGGAAGGACGGGGTGAAATGGAAGCCTTCCTCTCCGATGGTTTGCGTTCGTTACTATGGACCGTTCCGGCTCATTCGATGGCAGAATATACCGTCCGCTGGCCCGGCCATATCCAGCGTTATATCGACTTGAGAGATGAGGGTGTGCTCGACCCTGATACATTGGTTAAGTCATGGGCACTTGACCCCACAAAAGGTGAATTCACATGGATGGAAGTCCTCGTGAAAACTGACAATGAATCGATTCGTTGGACGGTTGAAGACGAGGGGCGAGAACGTGATTCCTCGATGGCGCGAACGACTGGTCTCGTCACGACTGCGGTAGCACTTCAGTGGTTAAGCAATCCTGAATTGATTCCCGCTGGCGTCCACGCACCTGAAGAATTGCCAGCCGTATTCCTTGAAAGGGCTCGTGAAATGTTTCGTGAGCACGGAGTAAAGGTTCACATGACCTCCTCTCGCACAAACTGAAAGGGAGAACCACCTCGCACCATCATGAACCGTTCACTATGGTATATCCTCACGATTGCCATCGGATTATGGTTTTCGGCTACTGCTTGCGCTGGTTTACTGCCAGATGCATGGGCAGAATGGCCAGTCAACTTTTGGTGCTGGGGCCTTTTCTCATTCATCTACCTTCGAACCGAACGAAAAGAACGGATTGAAATGCTCACCGTCATTGCTATAGCGACTCCGATGGAACTGTTTTTCTCAGAAATTTGGCTTGTGTATGAATATCAACGTGATTTCATGCCCCTCTTTGTTCCAGCTGGCCATTATTTCCTTTTCGACTTGGGCCGAAGGATTGCTCAACGCTTACCCGAACAGATGGCCTTCCCCATCTTGATGCCCTTCGTACCACTCGTTGCCTATGGAGTCTGGACCGGAGGAGATACCTCTGCCCCCTTCATGCTCATCCTCGTATTGGCATTCACTCAGTGGGGACCTCAACCCCGCCTCTATGCCTCAATGGCTTGGGCTGCTTTGGGAATGGAATTACTGGGGACATATCTGAACAATTGGACGTGGGCGACGGAGGTCCCTTGGACATCACTCACTGCCTGGAATCCTCCGCTTTTGGTCGGAGCCTTCTACTGTTTTGGTGATGTTTTGGTGAACCTGTGCGTTGCCAAGTTTCAAGGGGAACCGCCGCTGGAGGTTGTACCATGACCGGCGTTGACGAACTACGCAAACGTCGCGAAGAAGAGGCACTGCGTATCCGAACTGCACTTAATCGGCAGCGAGGAGAACAACGGGCCAACACAAAGGGTGGTGAAGGCACCGTTGCTTTTGTTGAAGAACGAAAGTGCATTGGATGTGACCAGTGTACAATCGTGTGCGACGATGACGCTATCGAACTCTATCACCTTGATGTGAAGAGCCCACTCATGTCGGTTGAAAGTAATCGCAAAGCGAAGATCATCCGTGACGCTTGTACAGGATGTCGCTTGTGTGTTCTTGCATGCCCGACCGACGCCATCACAATGATTGATCGATAAGAGGTGAACATATGTCAAAGAAAGGAAAAGACCCGTCTGCACAACGCTTTGGTGGCGAATTTGGCCCCTACCGCAAACCTGGAACTACTGGCGTTAGCCTGTCAAATTTCAAGACTCTTGTTTGGGTTTCAAACATCGGAGGTCTGTTGCTCGTGGTGCTTGCACTTGAGCTCCTCTTCGTCCAACACAACTTCACATGGGGATTTCTTTCCCTCGTTGTGGGTGTTGCTATTGCACTCTTCCCTTCAAACTACGAAATCGTCGGCATGAGTGACGACGATGTTGAAGACGGGAATTGAATTCAAGCCTTTGCGGGTTCTTGCACTGGGCTTTCTCCAGCGACTTGTGCCTTCTTCTCGTTAACTTGGCGAGCAAGGAATGACACGACGTCAAGAATCTCAATATCCTCGTAGGCTTCATCGCCTTCGAACTTCAAGCACTCAAAGTGAGAAACACACTTGGGGCATGAGGTAAGCATGGTGTCAGCACCTGTTGCACGAACTTCTTCCATTCGGGTTACACGAAGTGAGCGTGCGTTCTCGTTGCAGGACATCATGCTCGATACGCCACAGCACATGGCGTCTTCGCCGCTGTGTTCCATCTCGACGATTTCAACACCTTCAACTGCGTTGATAAGTTCACGTGGTTCGTCATAGATACCCATTTGGCGACCGAGTCGGCAAGGGTCGTGATAGGTAACGGTCGTTTCTTCGGATTTGAGGTTCATGTCAAAGCCTTGTTCAATCAAGAATTCGGTCGTATGCATAACCTTGACGTCTTCGAGTTCATAGTCACGGGCAAAGGTTCGGAAACACTCAGCACAGGACGACACGAGGGTGTCGATGCCTGACTCGTTGATCTTGCGCTGGTTGTAAGCCTTCAACTTCTCGAACACTTCATCCAATCCCTGCCACTTTTGGTCGTGACCACAGCACTTGAGGAAGTCTCTTCCGAGGTATGCGACATCAGTTTCCATCTCTTCAAAGAGCGTGAATGCAGCGGTTGTTGTATCACCGAGGTTCATGGTGCCTTCATTGACGTGAGAGAATACCATTTCTTGGTCCAAGTAATCAACACAGCCAGGGTAGTAGCCAATGTTTGAGGTAATGGGGTAATCTTCTGTTGGGATGAATTCCTCATCTGCAGCTTCCTCAGCCTCTGCGTTGAGGACTGCTTGCAAGACGGTGTGAGGAATCTCTGCTTGAGGTCCACCGACAATGAGACTGCGACGAATGTCAACATAGGAGTCATAATCCACAAGTTGAGGGCATGCATTGGTACAAGCCGTACAGGTAAGACACGAATACATAGGCACGCCATCGTCCTCATTATTCCATGAATTATAGATGATGTTGAGTTTGTCTCCACCGTTGAACAGGCGGATAGGACATGCGTCGTCACAGAGGTCACAACCGTAACACTTGTTCATCTCAAACTCATAGCCACGGGCCATGTATCGAAGCAAAACGAAGACCAAGGCACCGAAGGTCACACAGGGTATGAACATAGCATAGGTCAATTTGGCGTCCAATGCCTTGGGATTCTGGTGGTAGGTTGGGTTTTCAATGTAGGAGAAGGAATCGCCACCAAGTGCCATTTCTTCGCTGTTGGTCAGGTTGACCGTATGGCCGGCCAAACCAGCTGGGGCGTTCTCGTCCCAGATCAGCAGTGGCTGGAAACTGGCAATGTTGAACGCTGTCTCGGTTGAGATGCTGTCATTGAGAGCAAGAGCTCCGCTCGCAACGACGTCATAGGTGTATCCATAAGTTCCTGGTATCATCTCAATAGTAGCACCTGCACAGTTGTTGAAGGAGACGACTTCTTTGCCGCTTGCGTCGGTGACGGTCAGCGTCGTTGTGACCATGGTTTGTGTGGAGATGTCGTTGATTTTACGCTCGCTTGAGCGGAATTCACAGGAAAGGTCGGTTGTGAGTGTTTTCACTTCTTCAGGGTGACCTTCTTCGAAATACTCTGTGAAATCTGTAATCATGAACGTACCTGAATCAGACCATCCAGCGCCACCGTCGAAGGTGGTGCTATTCGAGGCTGCATTGGTGCCAGTAGCGGCATTTTGATGCCCGTTAGCATCTGTGAAATCTGTAATAATGTACCGTGCTGGCTGGTAGATATTCCAATCCAGCCATGCTACGGTCGGCACGACCCCGCTTTCAGACCATCCACGGTCGTCGGTGAATTCGTTGACGTCGTGGACATGGACATCACTGGGTTGAGTGCGCATGGCTTCCAATTCTCCATAGTCCTTGATGGTCAGAAGGCCCTTTGCTTCCCAGAACCCGTTATCGTAAGTATCGTAGGTAGCGACGGTTGCTGCTGAAGAAAGAATGAGGGCGCCAACGATGAGTTGGCGGCTCTTTGCGACTGTGAATCCTGTACCCCATGCGCGGATAAGCAAGCCACGACCGATGAAATATACACAAATCCACATCAGAATACCTGTCATTACCCACGGTATCGAATTGAAGACGTCTGCAATCCAAGGTTCTCTCGTACCACATAAGAGGTCTCCATGTGAATCTAGCTTACAGAAATCTGACCGATTTTTGCCGTAGAGTTCAAGGAAGATGTTGATGGAGAAACACGGAGATAAACCAAATGTGTGCAAGATACACTGCACCAGCGGCCGCAAACCACGGATCTTCAACAGGTCGCTTCTCACGTCCGCCCAAGAACGGGGGAAGGGCTAGAATGCCGACTGGAATACCGGTGAGAGCAGCGCCCCACCATGCAGCGTTCCATGGGAACATAGGTTGACCTACAATTTCCCCAACAAAGCCAGTGGGAACTACAAATTGCGGAAGGTATTCACCCCATCGAAGGTAACCATAAGAAAACAGAACATACCAGTCAGGGAAGACAAAGCCTGCTTGAGCGTAGGGGTCCGCTGCACCGTGAAGTGGAGGGGGAATAAGCCACGCATAGAAAAGAAGAATGGAAATCATGGACGCAAAGATGATGCTGTCACGCAACACTTCGTGAGGCCAGAATCCGTGACCAGTGCGGGTTCGCTTACGCTTTTCTTCCGCCTTTTGGAGTTGTTCTTTTTCTTCCATGTAGAGCGAAGCTACACGGCCAAAGTTATCGATTAATCCCATAATTACTCCTCCGTATCAATGTGGCTCCGCAATACCTTGTACCCAAACGATGAACAAATGTATGATGATGAGCGTTGTGACGATCACTGGAAGAATGAATACGTGAATGAAGTACATTCGTGTAACGGTGAGGGGTGTCAATTCTGAACCTGAGAACAGAAGCGTTGCGATGTATTTCCCGACCAGTGGACTTGAGTTCGCGAGATTGATTCCAATGATGGCCGCACCGTAGGCCAGGCTGTCCCATGGGAGGAGATAACCGGAATAACCGAACACGATGGTCAGAGCCATCAGGGCTACACCGATGAGCCAGTTGAGTTCACGTGGGTTGCGGTAAGCACCTGTGAAGTAAACACGGCACATGTGAAGGAAAACGCTGGCGACCATGAAGTGAGTTGTCCAGTGGTGGACTGCACGCAAAATGTATCCGAAGGGCAATTCGGTCATGATGTATTGCATACTTGCATAGGCAGGAGATGGATCACCTTCGCCACCAGGTACGTAATAGATTCCGAGCACTGTACCCGTTATTACGAGGATAATGAAGGATAGGAATGAGATACCACCCAAGCAGTAGAGGGGATACCAATACCAAATGATTCGTAGTTTGTACTTCTCAGCGTGAGTTAAAGGCATTTGACGGTGCATGTTGTAGTAGGCACCCTTGGACATGTTCCAATAATCTTGAAGCCTGAAACGGGTGTCGAGCCAAGAGAAGACCCAGAGGAAGGAACGCTCTGCAACTCCCATCTTACCCGTGGATTCAACCGCACGTAGGATGTCGCGTCGCGGCATCTCTTCGTTCTCTTTACGCAGCGTGAACGCCACGAGGAGAACAAGGAACACGATGAAGAACCACAAAACCCAGAACATTGTTGTCATTTCTTCACCTCAGTCACAATATGTATACCAGTCAACATAATCTGGCAGGCCTTCGATGTTATCACCGTTGAGTTGAATCGGAATGATGGGCAGGCCAACAGGCGCAGGACCACCTGAACGACGGATTCCAGCATACTGGAAGGTTGCACCGTTGGAACGGTTTCTGTTCGTGTTCATTTCCAAAACAGTTGGGTCGAATCGGGAGGAGTGGCAGATACAGAATAATTTCGTGCCACCGTCATCTCCGCCTCCGGGCGTCCAAGAGTCTTCGGTAAAGGAGTTGGAGACAAGTTGCCAGCCAGGAATACAGCACAAGTGCGTACAACGGCCAAAGACCATCACGAGGTCTTCACTGGGCATCAAACGTGGGTCTGCTTCAGCCAAGTCTTCGAAGTGACCGACATATTTTCCTGTCTCGTCAATTCCTTCTGTGAACTGGAAGCGTGCTTTTCCATTGGATTCGATCGTACCGGCATTCTTTGAGTGCTCAACATACATCACAACAACTGGAACGCCGTTCCAGACTCCGGAAGCCCCAGAGGTGCCAGTAGAGGAGAGGGCTGCTTCGTCCTTGAAATCCTGTTTTGTCATCGGTTGCAGGTGTTTTGCTCCATACCATGCTTCATCTTCTCTACCTTTGGCCCAAAACTGGACAGCGAGGTCACCGCCCCCTGTGGCCCCAGGAGGGAGAAGAATCGAAGCGAAGCCGAGCACACCCAGAGAAGCGGTCAGTACACCTGCCGCAGTGTTGAATCCGTAGCGAAGAAATTGTCGTCGGTTGACGCTCGTAGTAGTTCCAGCAAGACCATCTCCTTCAGCGGATGGTGCAGGTTTGAGTTCGTATTCACGTGCCATAAATCATCACCACTTGTACTCTCGCCAGTCTTTCTGGTGTTCAGGAATGAATTTGTTTTGGGCATGCTTGACAATAATTGTGTCAGGAAGAATGTACTTGAGGTAAATCACTCCGATCATTATCACCGTGGTAAAGGTCATGGCAAGGTGGAAGGAGAGTTGTTGTTGGTCCCACCCTTGGGCGAGGCCGTAAATCATCGAGAAACTCCAGTAGCAAATCCAGAACAGCCCCCACCCGAGGAAGAACATGGTAAGATAGGAAGCTCCTGATGGCGCAAGTGAAGCGCTCACGATGGTCCCTGGTTCAGCGACATTGAACACGCCATGGTCGATAGCAGAGGACATTTGGTCCTCGGTCAGCTCAGCTCCTTCAAGAGCAACACGTGCATCATCAACAGCGATTGAGCCGTCAGCCACGCCACGCAGCAGGGAAGTAATGGTGTCGTCCATCATTGGTCACCTCGTCGATTCAATTTGTATCGCAAACGCAATTGATTACTACGCCCCTTGTAGGAGGTAGAGAAGCCGTAACGGAGCAAGAGTCCAGCGAATATGACAACACCAATCACGGCACCGAAGCCGAGGAGTCCAAGCCAGTGTGCACGGAGTTTTGCACCCATGTGATGAAGGTCAACACCGTGGTGAGCGGGTTCAGGTGGAGCAACGTTTCCGTCTCCGGCAAAGAGCGTTCTTGTGCCCATAGCTGCAGAGGATTCGTCCCCTTCAGTCAAAGCGAAGTTCAATTGATTCCAACGATCTTCAACACCAGGGATTTGGTCTCCGTTGACGGAATTGCCAGCAATCCAGAAGTTTGCAGGCCCAGCACCGGCCTCAGCAGGTGCAGTCCATTCAAGCGTCCATGCACGGTCAGCGTTGGCGGCAGATGCTTCAGTGTGCGTGAGTGTTTGAGGGTCCAGGGCGCCATCAATTTCCCAATTTTGAGCCTCGTCACTGGCCAGCGACCCGAGAGAAGCACGCATGGAAAAGCCCGCAGTGTAAGTCCCAGTGGCTTCAGGTCCGCCAATCAGTTGGAGAACGAGCGTGTAGGTTTCGCCAGGAGCCCAAGCATAGGGGACATCGTCCATGATTACTTGAACGGAATTGTCAGCAATTTCATTGTGGCAGAGGCAACCAGATTTTGCGACATCGTCGATGTCAACTTGGCCGGTAGAGCCTTGATGGCTTTGAGGACCACCGATGCCTCCGTGATAGGATGAAGCGAGGGACGGAAGAAGCAACAAGAGCCCTACCATAGCCAGCAGCGTGGTACGGTATTTGCGGGAAGTATTGTGCACAGCCTCACCCTTATGGCTTTGCGACTTGTGCAGACTCCTTAAACATTGTCAGCAAAACACCACCTTAAATGCGTAGCAGTCGTGCGTTTTTTGTGATGTTTTAGAATCCACATATATCATCCGGAGGACACCGACTCGCTCTTATTGCAGGAAAGGGTTCTTGATGAACCAGCCTTTGCATTGCATGAACGCCATGTCCGACCATGCCTTTGAGAACACATACGACCTCTCCGATAAGCAATTGCAAGAACTTGACGAAGCTGAAGAGTTGATGCTCAAAGGTTCACTTGGCGCTGCTGAAAGCATGCTCTTGAGTATGTTGAAGGGTGATGAGGAATGTATCCCAGTCCTATCAAATCTGGGCCATCTCTACGGCCGTTATCTTTCTGAATTTGAAACCGCCATCGAGTACTATGACAGAGTATTGGCCATCGAACCTGACAACGCTTGGGCAAGAGATGCTCGGCGACGTTACCTCCGCTACATCGATTGATAACCAACACCAAAGTTCATTGAGATGCCACCCTCAGTGGGTGGCATGGACCCGTCTAACATCCTCATCGCAGGAGTCGGCGGCATAGGTTGTTCATGGGCTCACCAAGCATACCTCCGTTGCGGCATGGGTGCTCACTTAGCACTGGTTGATGCGGATGATTCCAGTTTCAAAACAGGTGAAAACACCCACGTGCTACGCCTCGGCCATGCCCTTGATGAAAATGGATGTGCAGCCCTACCCCCGCTCGCTGAACAACGGATGCGGGGCTTAGCCAATCTCACAAACCAGCTGTTCAAATCTACCGAGTTGGTCATCCTCCTCACTGGATTAGGTGGCGGCGTTGGCACGGGAGCAGCACATGAATTTGCTCGTCAAGCCCGCCAATCTGGAGCGATTGTTCTTGCAGTAGCGGGCTTGCCCTTTGAATCTCAACCTGCTCGGGCTGCCATTGCTGAAGACGGTCTCGAACGCCTCGAACACGTGGCCCACGTCACCGTGCGTCTTTCTCTTGAACGCTTGGCACGCCAAGCCCGTGAGCGTGGCCAAATGTGGCAGATGGGCGCCGAATGGATCGAAGACTTGGTCGACGGATTGGTTCGAACACTAATGCGCATGGGCCTCATTAATCTCGACCTCATGGACCTGCGTGCTATTGTTGACCAAGTCGGCGGCGCTACCATGCTGGTCGGCGTTGGCCGCCCTGACGACCCTAAAGGAATCCTGGAGTCAGCCTTGAAAGCCCCACTGGCCGCAATGGACGTGAGCGGAGCCAAAGGATGCTTGATCCAGGTTGAAGGGGGTTTGGGCATGACCATTGGGCAGGTTGATGCAGTGACTGCCCTCTTCACAAGCGCACTTGATGATGACGCCCAGGTCATTCTGGGAGCACGAGTTAGCGAGGACCTCGTTGATACGATTCGTGTCGTAACACTGCTTTCAGGAATTCGATGAGTCAATCTAAGAGTTCAATTTCATCGTCCCACTGAACACCTTCTGCAAGGGTATCAGGCGCTTTATCTGACCATGAAACCTCATCGCCGATATCGTTTGGTGTCGAGGATGCCTCTGAGGTATCTGCTACATCTGCATGTTCTGGGGCGATTGTATCCTGAACTTCATTGGGTTCACCTTCCTCCGTCGCTGGTGTAACTTTTGCAACAATCCGCTGTACCTTGACGCTCTGGTCATGATTCCCGATAATCTGAGTGAGGACTTTTGGCTGAAGCCACATGAATGTGAGTAAGACGATGACGTGACCCGCCATCATGACATTGCGTATGTCTTCGAGAACGGTCGTAAGCATGGCAACGCTGCCAGCATAAGCATATCCAAAGGCGAGCCCAATAGGCAAGGCATTTTTCGTATGCACCAATCGGAACGATGAGCGGAAGGAGCGGGATGTGAGACTCCATATCGCCATGATAATGGTGAACATCATCAACAAGAGTTCCTCGATAAGAAGAGCGGCACTTGAGGGAGTCATGGTCCAATGACGCCAAACCGTCAGAAGGTGCCATGTGATCATCGCCTGAGTAAGCAACATCCATCGCGAGGAAAACCGATGGAGATGGCGTTGATGAGCCGCAATCGTTCGTTGATTTCGAGTGAGATAAGAGGAGGCTGTGAAGAGGGCTGCGAACAATGCGTAAAACACTACATTTTCACTCAATACTTTGACTGGGGTGGATGCCCCCCCGGTAATGAATTCAAAGGCAAACAAAAGAGCGTAGGAAAGCGTGACGAGGAGAACCAACGTAACGGACGCAGAGATTCTCACAGAGCCATTTGTTTCTTCGGCAGCGGGCAAGCGCCGAGCGGCGAAGCTGGAAAGCCATGTTGCGAAACTCCGTCCTTGAACGATTGCCCACACCACAAAGAGGCTGCTCAAGATGAGTGGTAAGGTTGAGGACACGTCGCCCAAAGCCCCGTTTTCACCCACCAGAAGCTGTAGTGCGACAAGGGCACATAGACTTACAAGGAGGGGGAAGATACAGATGCGGAAGGAGGAGGCCATCGATTTGAACCGCCCACTCGTTTGGTCTTCTGCTGCATCGGGAAGTGTCGTCCAACGCTGAACTGCGGAATTAGAGGAGAGCATTCCAGTCACGAAATATCCACTTGATAACGAGATGAACCCAATAGCGCTCAATGATTCAAAACCGTTTGAGGCCATCACGTGAAGAATTGAAGAGAGGAGGAGGACAAGAATCACGTGAGGGAGGGTGCGTGTGCTCAGCAACACACCCAGCAATGCCCAAATCGAGGCATCTTGCTCTTGCAGAACCTCGATGCTGGTGCCTTGAGAAGTCACCTCATCGGGCTGTTCTACTTCATCGCTCACAATGTGTCCTGCCAGCCCACCATTTTCATACTATGGTCATGAGGAGGGTGAAAACTCTTGAAGCCCTTCCCCCAGGGCTGTGCATGGCCAAACGACTCACGAAGGCGCTTCGGGGGAAGCGGAGATGGGTTGGATTGGTTACTGCTCACAGCCTTCAGTCTCGAAACGAAATTGAACGAAAGGTTGAGGGGATCATGAAGGAACTTAACCTTTCAAAGGCACCTCGTTTGATGGATTTCTTCCGCCCAGATTCAGAGACATCACGCCACTTTTGCTCGCAGAATCCCAACGGGCCACGTGAAGTAGGAGTGATGATTTTACGCATTGCTCACGAAGACACACCATCTCTCCGGGCGGCGCTCTCTGAGCCTACCGCCCTTGAAACCCACGGAATGATGACCTACACCACCAGTGGGAAGATACGCTTGGTGAGAGAGCGCATGGGAATTGCAAGACCAAAGCGCAACAACGATTGAACATTACTTTGATGTCCTGCAGCCGTCTCGATGAGCCATGGGAGGAGGAGGAACTGCTCCAAAAATGAAGATGAGTGATGCGCTCATTTTGACGGGAGTCACCATCCTCTTCGGTTCCCTCTTCATGCACGCATGGGTCACACCTGTCCAAATCAACGGGGAAGATCCACCCTACACCAACGGTGCCTCGATGATGAATGGAGATGTATTTGTTGTTAACGTCACTCTGGCCAACGAGTCAACCGTTCGCTTTGTATTGATGGATGAAAGTGGGAAAATTACCGACGCTGAAAGTGTTCCAATGGGAAGTGGCGACCAGTATGAGAAACGCTGGGTGATTTCTGATGGAGGCTATTACACCTACGAAATTGATACCAAAGGCGAAGATGCAACTCTTGAAGTTGACATTGAACGACAGTACATGATTGACATGCTGCCCTTCCCAATAGGCGCATTTTTGCTTGCTTATGGACTCTACCAACGAGATGATGAAGTGGCAGAAGATGAATCAGAAGTTCTCGACGCAGAATTAGATGCCTGACCATCTCAGGGCATCTGGGTCGTCTACGAGTAGGCCGTGTTCCCGACCCGTTACGAACAGTTGACCTTCCTGATCAAGGCTCGAAAAGTGTACGGTTTTATTTCTATAGAGGAGTGGTCCAAGATTTGATTCTGCTCGAAGAACCTCAATATTGAGGTCGTCAAAATAAAACCGGTGTTCACCCAAACAGGCATGCACCGTCGTGTCAAAAAGAGAGGCTACCATCGCGTGCAAACTTTCCATGAGTTGGAGTTGATTGATACCCGAGAGCATGTTAAGAAGGGAACCATAAGGCTTGGGAGCCACGAGATTAAGCCCGAGTCCGAGTACAATTCGGTGGTTCTTGCCAGAGGACCGAGCCTCGAAGAGAATGCCTCCAAATTTCAGCCAACCTTCGGGCGAAAGAAGAAATAAGTCGTTGGGCCATTTCAAACACATCGACTCAGAATTCTCCGCTGCGTAGGTTCTCAAGAGCAGCTGAACATGATGCCCAACGAGCAATTGGTGCATGGTTGAATGAGCCATGCCACCATCCAATGCCACTACCCAAGAGGCCATGATGGCTTGAGAAGGAGAGTCCCAAGAGCGCCCTCGTCTCCCTCTGCCTTTGGATTGGTGATCTGCACTAACTCGTGACCCAAGACCATGCTCGGAATTCAAAAGATGGGCATTGGTACTCTCAAGAGTTGGATAATGTTCTATCTTCGCCTTTCGAAATGGGCGCCAAAGGGCCATCGCACTGAGCACCTCACCCTCATCAAATTGACACTGCCCTACAACACGTGCTGCAAAGCCTTGCCGCCAGGCAAGGGGCTGTGCCTGCCCACCGATGCCACGATTGGAGACGATAACATATGCGCGCCCTCCGGGGCGGAGAAGCTGACCTGCCCCGAGAAGGTTGAGAAAACGAGCATACAATCCCATGTCATCGGTGTCGATCATGGCCGCCTCTTCAAGGGGGCCGAGCACTGGCTCTCCGGGCTTTGGAGGATCGAGATAAGGCATGTTCCACATCACGACATCGTAGAGTTCGTCTCCCATCCACTGTTGCGGGAGACCATCCTGTTGTGGACCTGGACCTCCCTCTCGCACCCGTATGGGGTACCCGTATTTCTCAGCGTGACCTTTGGTGCAAGCAACCGCATATGGATTGATGTCACATGAGGTCACTGACCAACCAAGACTTGCAGCAAAAAGAGAGATTGCCCCCGCTCCACATCCAATTTCAAGCGCCTTGGTTTGCGAAGGAAGACGTGCCTTGTTAATGACTTGAGCAAGGAGATTTGTATCTTCCCGAGGCCCGTAAACAGTAGGAAAAAGATCCAGGTCAAATCGTTGACCAATTGGCGAAGTCCAACTGACTGATTGAGACGCCCGTTCAAGACGGGCAATTTCTGCCTCGGCATCGGCCTCTTTGAAGTGATGAGGCCGTCTCATAAACCACTCGAAGAGCGCTACCATCATCATCCTATGCACGAGTCAGCCAGTACAAATGTGCGATTTTTGCCGAATAGAACACTTCTTAGGGAAGCAATCTGTAAGGCGTATATCTGCAGGGGGCGGAGCGCATGGCTCAATCGTCTCCCGAAACGTATAATAACACCATGTCGGTCGGACGAAGAGCCCAAGTTGCTACTTTGGGCCTGTAGCTCAGTCAGGTAGAGCGTCGGACTTTTAATCCGATGGTCGCGGGTTCGAACCCCGTCAGGCCCGCCTGACAACGCTACCGGCTCTGCGTAGTAGGGCATTCGCGGGGGTTACGAAATGGTAGTGAAGAGTGCAACAAAAAAGCGGTTAATGGAACTCGGCGTTTCTGAAGAATACGCCCACAAACTTGCCACGGACCGTAACATGACCGACATCAAGAACATGTCTCACGACGACGTCGCTTCAACCCTTGGCATTTCCAAAGACGCTGAAGAATTCATCACAACCATGCAAATCATCGCTGAACAAGGCTCCCGTCGACGTGCAGCAAAGAAGAGCACGAAAATCACCATTCGAGCCAAGGCCGTTGACGATATGGACCGCCCAGAAATCACGTCCCGTTTCAACGCCCTCAACCACGAACTCGTCCCTCACCAAGAACTCGTTGGCCCTGCTAACTTGTCTCCCGAAGAACTACTCGCCATTGAAACCGAAGAACTCGCCCCTTGGCGAATGATTCAGCCTGACCCCGAAACTGGTGAGGACCGCTTGGCCAAGGAACTCTTGCCCAAAATTCTCATCACCGACCCCGTTGTCCAAGTCATCAAAGAAGTAGCAGAATCAGAAGACAACGCCCATCTCCAAGCAAATCCTGACCACAAGCCATTGGCTGCTGGCTGGATTGCCGATCGTGTGCTTAAGGTCATTCGCCGCTCCCCGTCGGCCGGCCAAAGCATAGCGTACCGGCTTATTGTGGAGGGGAACTGAGGAGAGGGTACCATGCAGGAAATAATTCAAGCATTTTTCAAAGAACGCAGTTTGGTTAACCACCAACTTGCATCATACAACGACTGTATCCCCGCATCTGAGTCTACACTCTCACGCATGGAGCGCATCATTCGCAACATCCGTGTAGGAACTGATGAAGACTTCGACGATGACGAAGGAGGATACATCAAACTCGACGTTGCTGAGCAAGACATTGTCATTCGATTGAAGAATGTCAAACTCGGCCAACCCACTGTCAAAGAAGCAAATGGTGCACTCAACCCGTCCACACCAATGGAATGCCGCCTACGCAAGTTGACATACATGTCCCCAGTTACAATTGACTTCACCATCAAGCGAAACGGCGTCCCATCACCAACTGAATCCGGTGTGGCTGTCGGCAACATGCCGATCATGGTCCGCTCAGAGCGATGCAACCTCCACGCCAAGCACATTGCCGGCGACCGTGTCCTCAGCCCTACAACTTCCGACGAGGACAAAGCCACCTGGCATGAAATGCTACGCAAGAAAGGCGAGGACCCCCTTGACCCCGGAGGCTATTTCATTATCAACGGTACCGAGCGTGTTCTCATCTCGATGGAAGACTTGGCTCCGAACCGTGTCACTGTTGAGATCAACAAGCGCTACGCTAAGCAAACCGAAGTCGCTAAGATTTTCTCGCAGAAAGACGGTATGCGAAAGCCACTTACTGTTGAAAAGCGCCGTGACGGAATGCTCATGGTCAAGATCAGCACTGCTGGTACCACCGCAATTCCCGTTGTCATGCTCATGCGTGCACTCGGCGTTGAAAACGACCAGCAAATTTTCCAGGCTATCGCTGGAAACACAGATTCCTTCAAGTTCATCGTTGCCAACATCAACGAAGTCAACGACAACGAAGAATACAAAGTGGTCACTACTGAAGAAAGCCACCAGTGGTTGGAGAAGAAATTCGCCGCTGGCCAACAAAAGGAATACCGTGAAGCACGTGTCAACCAATTGCTTGACCGTGAATTGCTGCCCCACCTTGGCGACCAAGTTGAAGACCGTGAAAAGAAAGCTATCTATCTCGGCCGCATCGTCCGCCAGGTTCTCGAAATGGCCATTGAAGGCCGTGACCCCAACGACAAGGACCACTACGCCAACAAGCGTGTCCGCCTCGCAGGTGACCTGATTGAAGACCTGTTCCGTGTTTCGGCTGGACAACTCGCTCGTGACCTCAAGTATCAACTTGAGCGACATCACAACCGCAAGCGAGAACTCAAGATCACATCCTGTCTTCGACCCGATGTGCTTACCTCAAAAATCATGCACGCACTCGCTACAGGAAACTGGGTCGGTGGACGTTCTGGTGTCAGCCAATTGCTTGACCGTACGACCTACCTCGCTGCCCTTTCCCACATGCGCCGTGTAACCTCTCCACTGGTCCGCAGTCAGCCTCACTTTGAAGCTCGTGACCTGCACCCTACCCAATGGGGACGCCTCTGCCCCAACGAAACCCCTGAAGGTCAAAATTGTGGTTTGGTCAAGAACGCTGCTCAAATGATTGACATCTCTGAAAACATTGACGAGGTCGAAATCCGCGAGCGACTTGACGAACTTGACGTCTACCAGCCCGATGACTGGACCGATGGTGACCGAATCCACGTTAACGGAGACATCTACGGTATCCACAAGCGTGGTGTCAAACTCGTTGACCACTTCAAGTCTGCACGCCGCCGCGGTGTGATTCCTTCAGAAGTGTCAATCCGTCACGATGCAGAGAACAAGGATATTTTCATCAATACCGACAAAGGACGAATTCTTCGCCCTCTTTTGATCCTTTACGACGGTGCTCCTCGTTTAACGCAAGACCACCTTGCGCGTCTCAGCAATGGTGAGATGAACTTCCGTTCACTCATCATAGAAGGCGTCGTTGAATGGGTCGATGCTGAGGAAGAAGAAGACCTCTACATCGCTCCACGACCCTTTGTCCTACCCGAGATGGTACCAGAAGGCGACTCCGCTGGTTTAGCCGGTCGAGTCATCAAGCACGAAGACATTGAATGGATGAACCTCGGTGAACCACAAGCAGATGTCGCTCATCTACGCGCCAATGTTTGCTTGCCAAACGGTCAGTGGCAAACCACTGAGTTCGACGTGCAGTTGGAGTACTCCTCTGAACACACACACTGCGAAATTGACCCACAACTCGTCCTCGGTGTTTGTGCTTCTCTTATCCCATACCCTGAGCACAACTCCACTCCCCGTGTTACTGGTGGTACGGCAATGGTCAAGCAATCACTCGGTCTGCCCAGTGCGAACTACCGCATGCGCCCCGACACACGAGCACACATCTTGCACTACCCGCAACGTTCTATCACCAAAACACGCGCTATGGCAACCACGAACTTCGATGACCGCCCAGGTGGCCAGAACTTCATTGTGGCTATCATGTCCCTTCACGGATACAACATGCAAGACGCTGTCATCATGAACAAGGGATCCATCGACCGTGCACTGGGACGCTCAACCTTCAACCGAACCTACAACGCAGAACGACGTCGTTTCCCTGGCGGTCAAGTTGAAGAAATCGAAAAGCCCGGTAGCTCCAAGCAGGAAATCAAGGGACTCAAAACTCCCGAAGCCTACATGCATCTCGAAGCTGATGGGTTGCCTGTTCCTGAAACATCATTGATTGGAGGAAATGTGCTCGTCGGAAAGACCAGCCCTCCTCGCTTTTTGGAAGAAACATCTGGTGGCGCATTCTTGATGGCTCAAGAGCGTCGTGAATCATCAATGCTTGTTCGCCATGGCGAGAAAGGATGGGTCGACAACGTCTACGTGACAGAATCACTTGATTCGGGTCGCCTCGTCCGTGTCATGGTTCGAAGCCACAAAGTCCCTGAAGTCGGTGACAAATTTGCATCCCGTCACGGGCAGAAAGGTGTCATTGGACGCTTGGTGAACCAAGAAGACATGCCGTTCACTCAAGACGGTGTTGTTCCTGACCTCATCATCAACCCTCACGCTATTCCATCACGAATGACCGTTGCCCACGTTCTCGAAATGATTGGCGGTAAAGTCGGTGCTATGGAAGGACGTCGTATTGACGGTACAGCATTCCGTGGCGAGAAGGAATCCAGTCTGCGCGACGGATTGGTTCGCAACGGCATGGACCACACCGGTCGTGAGATGATGATCAATGGAGAAACTGGCGAGGCATACCCCGCAGATATCTTCGTCGGATGTATCTTCTACCAGCGACTTCACCACTTGGTCAGTTCTAAGATTCACGCTCGCTCTCGTGGCCGTGTTCAAATCCTCACCCGTCAACCGACCGAAGGTCGTGCCCGACAAGGTGGTCTTCGATTCGGAGAAATGGAACGTGACTGTCTTATCGCACACGGTGCATCAATGGTCATCAAAGACCGTTTGTTGGACGAATCTGACGGTATCGACATGTATGTCTGTGCTCAATCAGGTCACATCGCTTGGTACGACCCGAAGCGTGGCACCTACGTCAGCCCGATACACGGGGATGGCGCTGAAGTCTACAAGGTGCAGACTTCATATGCATTCAAGCTCCTCCTAGACGAAATGAAGAGTTTAGGAGTGGC
>QQSD01000008.1:0-44056 GCA_003602485.1 Candidatus Poseidoniales archaeon
TAGGTCCGCTTGACCCCATGGCAGACCAGTCATCTATGATGTGATGATGCGAAGCATCATGGTAACGGCTTTATCTTCGTGCTCTAGAATACCGACTTGGTCAAACTGAAAGCGTCCATGAAAGCGCATGGAACCGGGGTTTGGAGGGTCTAGGCTTACTTCAGCAGCGATTGGGCACATGTGTCGCTGCGAATACTCGACGACTTCGCGATAGAGTGCAGAGCCGATACCCTTGCTTCGATGTGAAGGGGCAACTGCAATTCTGTCGACATAGATGAAGTTCTCATAGCGTTCATTGAACCACGCATAATTCAAACTTCCATATCGTGTGCCTGGATTCAAGCATAGCACAAAGCCAAGGAGGTTGCCTGCATCTTCTACTCCTAGAGCAAGTTCAGCAAGCGTGAGTAAATCAGCCATCTCTTCCCTGGAGACTGCCCCTGTTCCAGGAAGTCCCTGTTGATTGATGGACCACATGGCCCCAATGTCCGAGAGTGAAAGTTCCCGGACCTTCATACCCAACCCATCAATTGGCGGAAGGTTGGAGATGCCACAAGCAGGTCAACATCGCCTTGGTTGAATGAATACTTGTTCACCAATTCGCTTTTGAGCGCAGATTCGCTCATGCCCGTACTGCCTACCATGGCGATGATGCGGTTGTAGGATGCCGTTCGACTTGGGGAGGATGGGCTGCTTGGGCCTCTTCTGTAGGAAGCGGAACTACCGCTGTACTGCGAGCTTTGTATTGGTTGGTTGGCACCGTTGTTGATGAGGTTGAAGAGAAATCGTAGAAAGCCCATGTGGATCAACTCGTGACTGCGGGGCTGCCCGACCCCGCAGTCGGTTGGATTCACCGATAATATCGGAAAGGTCATCGCCGTTAGGCTCTCTTGGGCAAAATGAAAGTTATTGAGGCGGTAATTAAACATTCACTCTTTGACGACCATCCTCAGAGCAGGTTCTGCACGGCCCGAGACTTCCTGTTTGGTCGTTTCAATTTCTAAACCCAATCGTTTCAACATCTCAAGATGTGTTGCAGACCATGGGACTTTACTCTCTATCTCACGTACTTCTCTCCAAAGACCTTGGTATGTGAGTTCAGGTTGAAGTGGTCCGTCGCTTGGTTTAACCGGGGAGACATCAATCCAGTAGTGGCCCAAACGTTTGATTTCACTTGACAGGTGAGGGAATCCAAGGGTTCGAAGGACCTTACGAAGTTGGTGAATTGGTATCGCTCGCGGAATGACTACCAGGGTTTCATCCTCAATTGAGAAGTCGTATGCTGGTGTCCATTGTTTCTCAACGAAGACTTCGGCTATCCGTTCGAGATGTTCCTCAGTCCAACGTTTTGGAATCCACAGTATGGCGGCACTTCGCTCTTTTGTTCCGACGACTTGGCTACTGAGTTGCAAGGACATGATCGTCGGCTTTTCGGTAGCGAGGTCAACCTGTGGAGAACTGCTCTTGTTTCGTAAACGCCTTCTTTTCTTCCATTCTCCCAACATTATTGGAAGCGATAAGGGCCAGTATGGCATTCGCATGGCTGACGCATGGCGTGGCAACTTCTTCTTCCAGCGTTTCAGCGGTTGCTGAAGTTCTTCTCTTGTGATGCGGTGGCAGCACCATCCTGTGGTTCCATGGAGGCTTCCCGGAAGACGAATAATACGCCGTGTATCAGCAGTGACGGTTGGGTCAACGGGGAAACCAGCCTCCAAAACTCGCTCAAGTAAGGCCTGACGGGAAGCGCGAACGGCCTCCTCTCGTTCTTTTGGGTCGGGGATGGAAAAAAGAGCCCTATCTCGCTCACTGAGAATAAGATGGAATCCTTTCCCTCCACTAAAACTGATGCTACACAGGTTGAGCTCTTCATGCATGTCAAGCCACTGCAAGAGGTTGGATGTGGCGGTTCTTGCTTGCTCGAGGCGTCGGTAACAAAAGGGTCGGAAATCAATGTCAAACACAATCAAATGGTCTAGAAGAATAGGATGTGCTTGTTCCTCATCACTCAATTTCGGTAGGTTGATTGGATTCAACCAAGAAGAAGTTCCAATGTAAACATCCCTTGGCCCATGTTTGGCGAGTACCTTTCCCAGTGAGTGTTGATTGGTCATCTGCCTTGATGCAGTGACCCAGCGATCGTTCGGCAATCTCCAACGGAATTGGTGCCAAGAGGGCTTCTCAAGCCATTCCATGTCTGTTGGATTTGAAGCATACCACGCTTTCAAAGCCTCCGAATCAAACATCAAAACGAAGGGTGTTCGTCATCGTCCTCAAGGTTTCCCTCTTGGCCGATGCTTGGAATCTCATGGGGCAAATGTCGCGATGAATCCATCATCGGTTGCCGCGATGGTTTCGACGTCCTCCGGACGAACCACCTTGCTGACCACCTGAGCGTTGACCTGAAGAGCCTCTTCCTCCACCACTTTGGTTTCGGTTTCCTCGACCGCCCTGGTTCCTGTTTCCTCCACCGCTTTGGTTTCGGTTTCCTCCACTGCCCTGGCGAGGGCGTCTCGATTGACCGGAAGCTCCTCCTCCCTTTCCTTTGGAGCGGCCATTGTTTGAACGACGTCGTGAATTGGACGATTTCTTTGCATTTGGGTCCTTGATTTTACCAGGTTTTTGTCCCGGTTTGGGTCGTGCGTTCTCGAAATGGTATTCGTGGTCTTCGATGACTGGTATCTCGTTGCCAATCAATCGCTGAATACCTACAAGATAGCCTGATTCGGATTCATCACAGAAGCCGTAGGCGACTCCAGAACGTCCAGCTCGTGCAGTACGTCCGATTCTGTGGACATAGCTTTCTGGTTCGTTGGGCAGGTCGTAGTTGAATACGTGCGTGATACCGTCAACGTCGATGCCTCTACTGGCGATATCCGTGGCGACCAAAATTGGAATGTTCCCACGCTTAAATCCGTCAAGTGCCTTGGTTCTCGCACCTTGTGATTTATTGCCGTGAATTGCTGCTGCATCAATGCCAGCCTGACCAAGTTGCTTCACCAATCGGTTGGCGCCGTGCTTGGTACGTGTGAAGACAATGCCGCAGGTGACCTCTTCATCAAGGATGATGTTGGCAAGAATTCGGCGCTTGTCCGCTTTGCGTGTGAACATAATGTGTTGGTCAATACGGTCAACTGTAATCTCCTCGGGGCTCACGTCAACGGTGATTGCGTCTCGAAGAAAGGAGTTGGCAAGGCTTGCGATGCTACTGGGCATGGTGGCGCTAAAGAGCAGGTTCTGACGTTTCTTTGGCAAGAGTTTGAGCACCTTCTCAATGTCACGGATAAAGCCCATGTCCAACATTCGGTCGGCTTCATCAAGAACAAAGAATTCAACATGTGAGATGTTGATGTGGCCTTGACCGATTAAATCCAATAACCGTCCTGGTGTTGCGATGAGAACGTCAAGGCCTTTCTGCAATGCACGTACTTGAGGACCCTGCTTGACACCACCAAAAATGACACGGTGGCGTACGTCAAGATGTGTACTGTAGGCGCCAAAGCGTTCGTCAATTTGTGCTGCTAGTTCCCGTGTTGGTGACAGGACAAGTGCACGAATACGTCGTTTTTGTTGAGGGCGTTCTGCGGTCATGGCTTGTAGAACTGGGAGCGCAAAAGCCGCAGTTTTTCCAGTTCCTGTTTGAGCAATTCCCAGAACGTCTTTTCCTGCCAACAGTGGAGGTATGGATTGAAGTTGAACCGGTGTTGGTGTCTCATAGCCTTCTCTCTCGACGGCTTTGAGCAATTGACTTGAGAGTCCGAGGTCTTTGAAAAGGGTCATTCAGTCACCCACCGGTTGTGATTTGGCATGAATTTGTACCTGTTGTAAGATTGGGCCATAAGCGACCCTCAGCCATCTCCCCTAAAACCCGATGGGGTTCATTGACGTACATTGTTCACCTTTTGGCATGCTTGGGTGCTGGCTGGGGCGAAAGGCTAAGGCGAGGTCCCTTGAGGTTCATTCAGAGGTCACGAAGTTGAAAGTTCGCCTGCACCAATTTTTATCCAAAACAGGTCACTTTTCATCCAAGCGAGAAGCTAAGGATGCAGTTTGGAGAGGTGAAATTACGGTCAACGGCTCCATTGTCAAGGACATTGCCTACCAGTTCAACCCTCGAACCCGTCCTGTTGAGTACAACGGGCGTCGCTTGTTTTTACCCGACAGTGACATCACCTTCGTGATGAACAAACCTTCTGGCTATCTTTGCGCTCGAATTAATGAGAACGAGCGAGCCATCGGAAAGCGTTCGGTATTCGACCTCTTTGAGGAGCATGTTGACTCTACAGTTCATGCACGCTTGCTGACCGTTGGCCGTTTGGACGAAGCAACCACTGGGCTACTGATCGTTACCACCAGTGGAGACCTTGTCCATCGTGTGACGGCTCCCGAGCATCACGTTGCCAAGAGGTATTGGGTTTCATCAAAACGACCCTTGACAGAGGAAGCAGGCCAACAATTGGCTGAAGGCGTTTCTATTGAACTTGAATCCGAGGGAGCAATTTCCTACTATCTGACGCAACCAGCAACACTCGTGCGGGTCAATGACCGTGATTTCATCTTAGAAGTTGTTGAGGGCAAAAAACGGCAAGTTCGGCGGATGGTTGCTGCAGTTGGAAATGCGGTAGAACATCTGCATCGTCTCTCGATTGGGAATGCCGACCTCGAAGATTTTGATCTCGATGAAGGTGCGATGCGTGAGGTCAAACCCGCCGAAATTGAGGCGTGGTTTGAGCAGGCGTGAAGAGACAAAAGACCTTGAAGAAGGACGGTTTGTGCCATTTGAGGAATGACCATGCCCGGCGACATGTCTTGGATGAAAGCCCGTTTTGATGAATTGAGTGAACAATCACTCTTGTGGGAGCCGCCCACCCTAGAAGGTCCGAATCAACCACGCTGTCAAATGGATGGCAAACCGACCATCATGCTTTCAGCAAATAATTACCTCAACTTGACCACTCACCCCAAAGTAACGGCTGCCATGCAGGATGCTACGGCAAAATACGGTGCAGGCAGTGGTTCTGTTCGAGCGATTGCAGGTACGATGGACATCCACTTGGAAGCAGAGCGCAAGGTAGCTGAATTCAAGGGTGTTGAAGCCTCGCTCATCTACTCCGCTGGATATACTGTCAATGTTGGATTAATTCCAACTCTGGTCACTGGGCCTAAGGACGTCATCATCTCTGATGCTCTCAATCACGGCTCCATCATCGATGGTGTACGATTGACCAAGGCTTCACGAGCGGTCTACGGGCACAACGACATGGGTGAACTTGAAGCCGTTCTCAAGGCCCACGAATCATCTCAGAGGAAACTCATCATTACCGATGGTGTCTTTTCAATGGACGGTGATATCGCACCCTTGGATGAGGTCACCGCTCTTGCTGAAGAGTATGGGGCCATGGTCTACGTTGACGATTGTCACGGAGAGGGTGTCTTAGGTGAGGGAGGAGCAGGTATTGTTGACCACTTCAAACTCCAAGGGAAAGTCGACTTTGAGACAGGTTCATTCTCGAAAGCCTTGGGCGTTCAAGGAGGCATATTGGCGGGCACTGAGATGACTCGTACCCATGCCCTTAACCATTCACGCTCATGGCTCTTATCGGGTTCTCAGCCACCAGGTGTTGCTGCTGCTCAAAAGGCTGCGATTGAAGTTCTCATGGAAGAGCCAGAGCACCATGCACGTCTCTGGGAGAATACGAATTATTTCCGTAAGGAATTGCAATCAATGGGCTTTGATACAGGCGATTCAATCACTCCAATCATTCCCGTTATGTGCGGCGAATCAAGCACTGCCAAAGCAATGACACAGGCCCTTGGTGAAGAAGGTGTCATGGCTGGAGCCATTGTCTTCCCTATGGTCGCAAGGGACAAAGCCCGAATCCGAACTCAGATGTCTGCTGGTCTCTCACGACAAGACCTTGATGATGTGCTCGCATGTTTTGAGCGAGTTGGGCCTCGACTCGGATTGATTTGAAATCACTCTGATTCAAAGGCATCAACGACTTCGAGCAGTTCTGTATCGGAGCCTGCCATAACCTCGGCCTCTGGCGTTGAATCTTCTTTTGTTTCAAGACCCTCAAACGGATCGTTCCCGTCTTCGACCATGCACAGCAGTCGCCATCTTGGCGCCCATGAGAGGTGCACGTAAACGGGTCCAGGAAGGAGCAATAAGAGCCAAATCACCACGGATGGAATGGCCATTAATTCAGTCCTGTCGATGGAAAGGAGAGCAAGGCCGAGGAACGGCATGGGGTAAAGCAGGTAGCGTGGGGGAGCCATCGGGTGGCGTTTAGAGAAACTGATGAGCATGAGGGAGAGAAATCCAGTAACGGCACAGGCTACCACCAGCAAGGAAGTGTGGTAAATCCATTCGACCCCCCAAACTTCGTTGTTTTTGTTGCCATATGCATAGGGTAAAAGCAGGGCAAGAGCGATGAGAAGCCCGTAGAATCCACCGATGTTGGCAGGATGGCTGAGCCACAGGGGGAGGCGGGAAAAGCGCCGAGAGAGCGAGGTTCCAAGCAATGTATCTTGCTCGTGAGGGGCCAAATTAGCGACCCTGCTCATCCAAGATTCAGTGGTTGGCACAGGCTGGTGGTCATGTGGACGGGTTTTGAAGGTAGAGGGTTGATTTCGTCAAAAAACTTCATTCTTTGCCCCGGAAAAAGGAAACCAACGGGCTTTCTACATCCAATTCCCCATCTTCCTCGAGCCATGAACGTTCAAGTAAGCCCGTTTCAATTAACTCTCTACCTCGTGCCTCTTCAATGGGGTCGGGGACTTCATTCACAGCATCCCTCAATGCGATGGCTTGGTTGATGAGCGCCATGTGACGGACCAGCTCGGTGGTGCGTTCTTTGGCGGAAGAGAAATGGCCGAGTATCGGGAAATCAATGGTATCTTGAGCGAGATTGAAGCCTCCGATGAGGTCATCCGGTATGATTCTCAACCGATGCACTCCAGGGTCAATCCATGTGCCATTTGACAATTGGACCAACAGGATTGCCTCACCCATCGGCTCTCCGTCCATGAAGGGATGGTGCATATTGACGGCGAGTGGGGTTGAAGCGTGACTGCGAAAGCGCAACCACACAACCGTTCCGTTGAGCAAGATCATGCCCAACATTACGGTGATTGCGACCATGGTATTGACTGCAACAACGTTCAGGAGAGTACCGATGACGACCGCAACGACGACGCTACCTATCCAAGCGATGTTTCGTCCCTTGTGAAATGGCTGTGCAACTGGGGTATTGATGAAGCGAACCATTTCCACCGGGAGTCGGTCCAAGGCATCTCCCATGTACCGAATACACTGCGGCTCCACTTGAACTTCACGCCTGAGGTAGTTGATGGTCACTGGCGACCAGCGACCAGTTGTCCACGTCCTCGACGTATGTTTCAACGGTGTTCAAATGTAACTCAATATTCAGTCCCCATGCGAGTCTCCAGCCTTCTAATTTAGGATACAATTTCGCCCACTGCTTTACGATGCCAATGCTGTTTTTACGTTCGTGGTGCAAAAGTAAAGCTGCGGTTTGAATAAGTCCCTGAATCAACAAGATATCTTGACTCGGAGCATCCCTTCCCTTGAGCATGTTCCATAGGTCCTCCCAAGATTCGTGAGCGTGCCAAAACGCTCCGCGGTCAAACCGATTGCAGCCTTCATTGAAGAATTCTACTTCGTCGGGAGACAATGAACACGCAGGTTGCCTTGCCATGTTCGGGGGGATACGGCGATGCTTGAAACAGTTCGTGTTGGGTGCTATTTCTCCGCACTCTTCAAGAGGGGGTTCGGTGGATGTCTTGCTTAACGGTGGTTTATCATGGTCAACATTCCTCACGGTGACCTTATCGAACAGCGACGGGGTGGTGTCGATGTTTTACGGGTTCTCGCAGGGACGTTAGCTGCTCATGAGCAATCAGGAGCCGTTGCTCTCCGCCCCCCCGGGAGCACTCTTGATGAGGCAGCGTGGTTGCTGTTTCGCCTTGGCCAACCTGTGATGGCATTTTACGAGGGTGAATCTCCTCTTGAGGGTCTTGAAGCCCTCGTAGCTATCGAACATGATGCCATGGAAATCATGACCGATGTGTTGCTTCATGAAATGTCAATGAGTGACTTGCGAGCAACAATGGAGGCATTCCCGGGGAGTGTTCTCCACCTTGAACATACAAAAGCTGGTTCCTCAGGGGATGAATGGTGGTCATCTGTTCGCCTTCCGTCCTCATCTTGGCGAAGGGCACTCCGTCCCGAAGATGTTGAGGCGATGGCCCTTGAAAGTGAATTTGCTCAGCGCCCCTCACGTCAAACATCACCGAAAATGGGCGCTCAACTGCGGCCTGGCTCTGTGTATCTGCTCGACTCTCCTGACCCTCATCCAATGATTCACCTCGCTACGGAAACAGCACAACGTGGACTGCCAATCATGGGTCTGTTCGCGCTCCCGCACGCCGTCACTGAAATCACCAAGCAACTACCCGAACCACATTGTTTTGATTTGCTCTCCTCGAATAACGGATACACATTGCTCAACGACGAGGATGAGATGAAAAAAGCAGTTCACAACTTTCTCTGGAGTAGTGAGCGCTCGCTTGTCCTCCTGGATGGATTAGACCGCCTCGGTAATGCTATGGGCGACAAAGCGATGCTGAATTTCTTTCGCAGCCTTGTCGATTTGATTCGTATGGAGGACCATATGATGCTATGCACGACGGACTTGAACCTCTTTGATACAAGCGTTCAACACGGGCTTCTGGGAGAATGTACCGTTCTTGAGCAATCGGAACTTGACGCCTGGCTTGAACAACCCGACGACCTTTGGGAGCACCCAGCTCTGCTCCCTGCCGATGAGGATGAAGAGCGCTGGATTGAAGCCCAACTTCAACACCAACAGCATGATTCTGTCTCAGGCCAAACACCGCTTGCGTCCTATGAGGGTGGCAGTGTGGAAGTCAACGAACACGATCGCATCGAAGCGACTCAAGCTCTTGGCGCTCTGGTTGAGGAATGGCCCGAACAATTGACTCAAGAACAAACAGAGGTTCGGAATGCTGTACGCTCTCCCTCCTCTGAACCAAGCACGTGGAGGCCTAACATTCCAGCCGCATTCAATGAAGGGCGTTTCATTAGCGATGTATTGGCCGATGAGCCAGAAGCAGACACAAAGCCTCAGCCTACGCTTCGAAAGAAGAAGGTGAAACCACGGGCAGAACCTCAATCTGCTCCGAAATTACGAACACCTCAGCGTATGTCTCGTCGGGGTGCTGCCCCAACCCTCCCTGTGATTGACCGAGGACTTGACGCACAGCGAAGCAAAGCAGTAGCCCAGTCGGGAGCCGCTTTACCGGACTGGCCTGCATCTCCTCGGTCTTCACCTGAATTCCGTCAAGAAAACATGGATGGTTTCACGCAGCGCCAAGATCGGGCCATCACCAATCAAAACCGTACATCCTCTCCGCTCCAACGAAAGGCACTCGATGCCAATGCGGTGGCATCTAGCAAGGTCGATACAGGGCAGTTGCCACCAGTCTTGAATCCAAAGACGGTGGCCCTTCCCGCAGGCGATGATAGCGTTGAACCTCTCTCAAATTCAGCAGTTCCGATTCCTGAATTGCCCAACGAAAAAGCACGGGAAGCAGCACAGTGTTCACAATCCAAACCAACCATGGAGGAAATCTACCAGCGTTGGACGACCTTTGATGAGGAAGGAAGTATGGATTCAACAGCTCTCTACAACGAAAAGGGCGAGGCACTTGAACGGTACAAAGGTGGTTCTTGATGAACGGGCGAGAGACAAAGTTGCGCTCCGCCCTCGAGCAAGCCAAAGAAAAGTTACGGGATTCAATCCATGCCAACCAAGGCGCTAAGCCCCCCGTAACCGAAGCCACCCCTCAGGTCACCGAGGTGAAAGCACAATCAAAATTGAACACCCTTTTGGGAAGAACAACGGTTCCCAATAAGCAGGTGTCGTTGTTTCAACGGGTCGGTGTGGCTCAACGCCCAACCTACGACCTCATTGCTGAGCGGGTGCTTGGTCCAGATGTAGGTAAACCTGCAAGTATCTTCGATGACGATACGGGATATGCAAGTCATGTTGCTCATCGACTGAAACTCCTACAGGAGCGTCTTCAAGCATCTGAAGAACTCGACGACCTTGAGATGGATGATGATGCCTTCGTGGGCGTAGAGCGGGATGGCGAGCCAATATGGAGCCACATCCTTAACGAACATCGGGGACGTGTGTCCAACGAACTCGACGACATGCTATCCCCTCCCTCCGTCGAAAGCCCCTTCCACTCCACCAAGGTTTTGGGCTTAACGGCCGGTTGGCCCTCTGCTCTTTCGTGGTCAGAACGTTCGACCTTCAAGCAATGGTTCGTGGCAGAGGAGAATTTCAAGGCAACCCAATTGTGTGAGCGGGCCATTGACCATCCTGCTCGCGTCCTCAACCCAGTATTTATCCAGTCCTCTGAAGGTTCGGGTTGTTCCCACCTCCTTCATGCAACAGGCCAAGCCCTTCTTCGCCGCCAAGAAGGCCAAGTTCTCATGATCAGCGCAGCGGACCTTCTTTCAGTTGACGCTTTGGAACCAGAGTGGCAAGAAAGCCTCGCATCAGCAATCGCTATGATCGTTGATGACGTACATGAATTTGCACGTGATGAGGCGTGGAGTCATCAATTGGGCATCCTCCTCGACCAGGCCATTAACATGGGACTCCAGGTTGTTGCTGGAGGCCGAACCTCGCCCGCCACCATGCCACCCTCAAGACTGAAAGAAGTTCTTAGAAAAGCAGCCATCGCTACACTCGTTTCTCCAAGTCCTTCGACACTCATGGCCTTCGGTCGTTGGCGATGTTCACAACGAAATCTGCTCTTAGGTGACGTTCATCTCGCACGTCTGGCACAAATGCAGCCAGAAGGATACCGCACCCTTGACGCTCGTTTGGAACAAATTTCCATTGCCTTTGATGGCGGTGAAGTCCTTCTTGAAGGAGATGATATTGCTCGTCTTCTCGCACATCATGAGGGTGTGATTCCGCGCGTAGGGCCTCAAGTTGGGGTGCAGCAACCTGTGGAGGATTTGGCCAATCGATTGATTGGCGATGCGATGGACCACGTTTATTCCACGCTCGATACGGGCGGTATCGAATTACACAGTTCCATTGAACCCATGAAAGAGGATTCCTACCAGCCTCCCCAGTGGGATGAGAACACGTTCACAGCCGACAATGAAACTCAATTTGACCGTAGCATACGCGAATCAATACAACGCGTTACGCCAGCCAAACCCTCTGTACTCGACGTTCATGAGCGAGAAGAATTCCTCCTCAATCGCCATGAACGACTTGGAGGTGCTGATGTCAATCGTGCTGTCGATGTACTGGTGGACTTGGATGAACTCATTGATGCGAGAATGGATGATTCAAGTCGTTCGGCAGTTTCCAATTCGCTTGAACTTAACCAGCTTGAGGAACGGATGGTCGTACTCGCCCAGCGCGCAGTGAATGCGGATATTGAGGAATTGATCGTCATCGCCGATGAACTCCGAACGCTTGAGGAACGCTTGGTTGAACTCGACCCTGAACGAGAGGCTTTGCCGGCATTCGAAGAGGATGCTGTGATTGAAGGACAGCGCCGCAAGGCAAGACGGAGAACTTCAGTCAAGCCTACAGAAGAAGCACTTGACTCATACGAACCCGAAGGTGAGTGGGACGTTGATGCCGATGACGTCAGTCCAACTGAGTTGCTTCAAAGTGAGGCTCCAGCATACAATGTTGTTCATCTCGCCCGCCTGCGCAAACGGCAGGTTCTGCAGGGTGAAGAGGAATGAGGGCGCCCTGGTGGATGAAGGGTGTCAACTTTTCTTGCCAACCAGCATGCGGTCGTTGCTGCAATCAACCGGGTGGCATTGTCTATCTCTCTCCAGACGATGCACAACGACTGGCAGGACATGCATCACTCGGGGTCGAAGATTGGCTTGAACGTGATGCGCGTCAAACCTATGACGGTCGTTTTGTTTTGAAAAGCCGAGAAGAAGATGGCGTGTGCATTCACCTCAACGAACAACAACAATGCAACGTGTATGAGGTGCGACCTCAACAATGCAAAGCCTTCCCGTGGTGGGGTGAAAATTTGGCCACTCAAACGGCGTGGGACAAGGTCAAGCAATCATGTCCAGGCATTGACGCTGAAGACGCTCTCTTAATTGACGGCCACACCATTCGACTCCACATCTTTTCGGACCGTACTTCGACAAAGGGCTTTCGAACGTGGCCACCCGAGCCACGCAAGAGAAAACGATAGATAGCGGCGGTGTAGTTTGCAACACCGATAGAATTCAAGATTTCCAACAAAGAGCCGACTTTATACGAAGAGCGGATGTCGGCCCATTGGAGGGAAGATGTTGAGCGATGAAGATGACTTGTTTACGGTGACTTCCTCTCACCTCAACACAGGTCTACGTGGTGTTCCCGTAGGAACCTGCCGAACCTCCTTCGTGACGCCTACAGAGGGCGTGCACTATTGCGGCTACCCCATCGCTGAACTCGCTCATTTCCCTCCAGAAGACATCGTGTATCTGTTGTTCAACAAAGAACTGCCAACCGAAGCACAATCTGAAGCCTTCAAGGCAGACCTTGCATCACGAGGTCAGGTTCCTCCCAGTATTGCTGCTGTGTTCCACACCCTTCCAAAAGACGGACATCCCATGGACTGGCTGAGCATCGGAGTGCACACACTCGGCATGATGGAAACAACGGGCGATTGGAAAGAAGACACCATGAATTTGATCGCTCGTATGCCCCGAATGATGGGTCTATTATTCCGTATTCGTGAAGGTCGTGGTGATGATATTCCAGAAGACGATTTGTCAGCGAGTATGGTCAAGAGATTTGTACAAACGCTTGCTATCGACGACGTTGACCACGATTTGATGGAGCGCATCCTCGCAACCTACCTCGTGCTCCACATGGACCACGGTGGCGGAAACCTCTCCACCTTCACCGGCAAAGCAATCGCATCAGGACACGCTACAGTCTATGCTTCCATTGCAGGGGCTATGAATGCCCTTTCAGGACCACTTCACGGACGAGCAAACCAGTCCTGCTTGGAATTTGTCCTTCGTATTGGCACCAGCGACCCTGAGGAAGTCGAAGCCTTTGTCCGTGGCGAATTGGAAGCAAAGCGTCCGGTGTTTGGTTTTGGCCACGCAGTATTGCGAGCTGAAGACCCTCGTGCTACGGTTCAGTTTGCACTCGGAGAGGAACTCTGTCCCGAAGATGAGAACTTCAAAATCATCCGAACGCTGCGTGAGGTGGCTCCTCGAGTACTGTCAGAGAACCCTAAGATTTCCAATCCCAATGCCAATGTTGACATCGCAAGCGGCGCCTTGCTTCACCACGTTGGTTTCAAGGACCCGACCTATTACACGACCTTCTTTGGATGGGCGCGTGTTGCTGGTATCGGTGCTCAAATTGTTGATGAGCGCACGGTGATGCGCTCGGGCAAGGGTACGCCGATTTACCGGCCCAAGTATTTCGCGGAACAACAAAGCCTTCGTCATATCGAATGAGTCTGTCCGAGCACTGGTCTCGAAGTCTTTCCTGAACCCCGATGTCCAATCATTCGTGGTGCTGGCCAAGGTGGTGTCGCATCACTGTAGGTTTCCAACAGGTGTTCCGTACTTTCAGTCCACTTCCATCGCTTTCGCCAACCTTCTATCAATTCCCGGCGTCTTGAGGAATCTGCTTCACTCCAGGTAGGCGTCGAATGTTTGAACTCCTTGACGACACTGATGTGATTTTCTTGTTCACATTTCTCGAGGGCTCGCCACTGTTCCTCATCAAGAGGTTGTGTCGCTGGTTGATGCCAGCGTGCTTGATTGGATGGCAGCCACGTGAGTGCAGGGTCAGCGTAATCGGTCAAGGCGGTCAATCCTGCTCGCAACAATGCATGTTCAATTCCTGGCCGTGTGGGCCAAACGTAGGTTGGCATGCCATGACGGGACGCTGTCAATCGTTGCAGCCCTTTTCCTTCAAGGCTAACTTTTCGGCCTATTGGCAACCAACTTGTTGGTGATTGGAAGTACTCAATTGCACAAGGTAGCATGGAACTTCCTTCCTTCTGATGTCGTCTGACCAAGCGCTTGAATGGCATCGAAATATATTGCGGAAGGGCCTGAATACGCTGTGTTGTCCGGTTCCCGAATGGAGGAATGTAAGGGATGAGGGCAGCCCATGGTCGGCGACCAGCAGCTTGAGCTGCTGAAGCAGGCATGTGCTTGTGGAAAGCATAGAACACAGTATTTTTGAGTGGAATGTCTCGTTCATCCAGGATGACTTCAGCCATTTGCATGGCACGTGCCACATGAGCGATGTGGTGTTTCTTACCTCGGTATCCACCACCACTCGATGCAGTTGGATGGGGTCGTTTAATCTCAATGCACCCCATTTTTCCTCGCGTTGCCCAATGTTCACTGATGATTGGGTCGTCAAGCATCTCTTCAAATCCTAGAAAGCCCGCTTCTTTCAATTCATCAAGGGTCCATTCTTCCGCCCATGTTGGTTTCCCCTCAAGCCGTGATGGTGGAAGCGAGACGTCCCTGTCATGGTGAATAACGAGTTGATTATCAGCCGTGATGCGAATATCAAATTCAATACCATCAAATTGTTGAATGGCGTGTCTGAGACTTTCAAGGGTATTTTCAGGTGCTTGGGTCCATGTCCCGTCACCACTCATAGATGAGGCTGGGCTGCTCTCCTCTCAAAGGTTTACCATCATCGTGCGAAAGAGTGAACTCTCATATTTTGTATTGATTACTACCTAAGGCATAAAGCCACTACGCCCTCGCAAGTTCATGGAGCCATACGATATCATGATGGGCATGATATTGGTTCTCACCCCGATTATCTGTTGGTACTTCACTCGCCAGCAGACTGAATATCGTATTCCTTGGAGGAAATGGGCCGAAGAATTCCACAACAAAAGGTACTACCTCCACGCAATGGGTTACGTGGTCATCATTCGTTGGAAATCAATTACTGACAAGCTCAACGAACCCATGAAATTACGAACAGGCCACTGGACGTCATGGATTCACGGTATTGAAGGAAACTTCACCAAATGGTTTCAAGACGTCTTTCGCAACGATGTTCTCACCGAGTTTTTGAATTTCCACTATCTTTTCGTGTACCTCTTTTTGATCTATGTTACAACGGTTTACTTTGCCTATTCTGGCGACCGTGACATGACCGATAAGGTCACGCTCAACTACCTGCTCATCTATGCTATTGCAGTTCCATACTACCTTTTCTTCAATGTTGAAGTCACTTCTTCGTGGATTCCTGGCATGGATGCTTTGCTCTACCAAGACGGTTGGTATACCGTTTTTTACGCCCTTCATGACCCCTTAGACAACGCAGTTCCAAGCCTCCACGTCGCAATTCCTTTCGGAATTCTCATGTTGAATTATCTTCATGTTCGTGAGCAAGGAGGGACGTTACGAGAATGGCGTCATTGGCGCTACCACCGTTTCATTTTACTGAATACAATGTTGTTTATGTTCACCATTCTCTACCTCGGCATTCACTGGTTTGTTGATATTCCACTGGGAATGCTGGTAGGTAGTATCGGTGCCCTTTTTATCCATCATTTCCAACCCCGACTTCGAAATGATTACGGTCCTGTCTTCAAGGGAATTACCAAGGAAAAAATGCGCCGTCATATCGTTGTAGAAGGCATCGTTATGCTGATGCTACTTACTGTGATGATGATGGGTGTAAACTATCAGGAAGAAACGATTGATGACCGAGTATCCTATCGCTTGGGAGAAGATGATTCAACCTTTGAAATCATACAAAAATTTTCACCCGATGACTATGTTTTGAGTAATATTTCGAACCTCAACGAGGTAGCATCACTTGAGATCGTAGTTGTCATGGTTGAATCAAGTATTCCCGCCATGGACCAGGGTTCTATTGATTGGGAAATCATGAAAACTTTAGGTCAACATTACACCGTTGCTCCTCAGACTACGCTCGCGTTGAACATCACGTCCCCTCACATTTACCATTTCATTGTGATGCACTACCCTACAATTGAAGGGGGTGAGGCCACGATGGACGTGCGCGTCATCAATGACTACGGACAAGATAAGATGGGGCAAGCAATGTTTCTGAGTCTCCCTTCTCTTTGGATGACTGGTTTCGTTGTTTATCGGCTGTATCGGTTGAAGAAGGAAGGACGCAGTTGGATTGATTCTACACCCTCTTATGTGTGGGCATCCTCCCGAGGAGCAACCGAAGAGGCGTAAACGCATGAGCGGAGATTCCATTGAAGCCACAGTTCATCGCTTGGCTCAAACTCCGGGAGGGCAATTATTAGCCTCATTTAGAGATGTCATTCAGCGTTCGATGAAGTACTATGTTGCGCTCTTTGTAGCAGGATTTCTTGTCGCTTTTCCCTTTTCCAGTGAATTCATAACGTGGCTTATCGATGCAGACCGGCTTCCTGATGGAGTCGACATCATCGTAATTTCTCCAGTCGAGTTCCTCTTCTTGCAGTTACGCATTGCTGGAACACTGGGTGTGGTGTTGGTCGGTATCGTGGCAGTGAGTCATGTCGCCATTGCTGGAAGCCGACATCAAGCAGTAAAAGAGCGGATTGAGGAATTAGAATTGACCTTGCCCAAGCCGGGTAAAACCGTGGTCCTGAGTGTTATCAGTAGCCTGGTTTTAGCCTTGCTTGGCCTTCTGTACGCGTGGGAAGGATTACTCCCGATTCTGCTTGAATACTTGACAAACGATGCCCAACGTGCGGGCCTTTCAACGGAATGGAGACTTTCGAGCTACGCTGGTTTCATTGTCAATTTAGTTCTGGCCGCTGCCTTGGGTTTCCAGGCTCCAGTGCTTACAACCATCGTGTTGCGAACTGAACTCGTTGCTCGTGAGCAACTCATTTCTTCTCGACGTATCATCTGGTTCAGTTCCTTCGTGCTTGGAGCTTTTCTCTCTCCTCCGGACCCACTCTCGCTGTTCCTGGTTGCCTTACCAGTGATTCTTCTGTTCGAACTTGCGTTACTCTACGACCGCATCACTCGGTGAGCATGGGGTGGAGTGCGCCGATCATCACTGGCATGGAGCCAGGGTGCTGCTGATAATCTAAGCCGTGGAAATCAGAACCAACCGTGATGCCCATGTTTCGTTCTCCAGCCGCCTCCATGAGGGCATGGCGGTACATGTCATCATGGCCGCGATGAACTGCTTCTACCGCATCAACACCAAGTTCCTGAAGCGTATTCATGAGCAAGGAGACTTCCACGCCATAATACACTGGATGAGCAAGTGATGTAAATCCACCAGCCGACTTCACCGCCTCAACGGCTTCTGCAACCGTCGGTTTTTCATGCGCCACGAAGGCTGGTAAGCCATCACCCAGCCATTGTTCAAAGGCATCCTGTTTGCTTCGAACATAGCCGAGTTTGACCATCTCCTCTGCGAGGTGTGGACGACCTACAGACCCGTCTGCACGTGCGAGTACATCTTCAATATTCACGGGCATGCCCAATGCTTCAAGTCGCTCGCACATGAGCCTCATTCTCGGTTCTCGTCCAAGTTGTCGTGGCATAAGCCATTGTTTGAATGATTCAATGGATTCCTCGTTGCTGGCAGGGTCGTGTTTTGGAAAGTACGCTAACAAGTGCCATGATGACGACGCTCTTTCACGACCTTGGGCTTTGAGGACTTCAGGGTGAGGGGGTGAGGCTGGAGTGCATGTTATTTCCACCCCTGGGACAAATTGGATGCCTCGAGAACTCGCTTCTTTGGCCGCTTGCTTCCACCCCTTGGTGGTGTCGTGGTCGGTGAGTGCCCAAACCTTGACGCCATGCTGACGCATTAATTCAGCGACGTAGGGTACCTCGTGTTGACCGTCACTATTGGTCGAATGTGAATGCAAATCAAAACGCTGTGTCCACATCATTTCCACCTCCCTCATGGACCTCTTTCAATCATTCCATCAAAACAAGTCATCGAGATTGGGAAGATCTGGCGTTACCGTTGTGGGTGCTTGAGTTGGTTTGACCTCTTCAAAAAACAGGTCGTCCAAATCAGGGAGTTCAAGTTTTGGAACGACAGGTGAATGTTGCTGTGGGGCGACCTCGGGCTCAGGGGCCTCTTGAGAGACCTCCGGAAGGTCAGGGAGGTCGAAGTCTGGAACCGTTGGACTTGGTAGGGATGCAGGTTCTGAGACAGGAGGTGGGTTTGACGAAATGTCAGGGAGGTCGAAGTCTGGAACCGTTGGACTTGGTAGAGATGCAGGTTCTGAGACAGGGTGAGTCGAGGGAAGGTCAGGGAGAGGTACGCTATCAACACCTTCCGTGAGGAAGACTCTGTCGGGTTCGAGACCGGGAATGGTTCTTGGGTCGATCGGTTCGTTGTCTTCTTGACCCGGCAGGGGGACGGGTTCAACATGAACTCGTTGAAGTGTTTGGCCCGTGATTTCATCGGCTTGAACAGCTTGTCGTTTGTTCATGGTCGATTCGCTCTGTTCCCAACTTTCTTTCATAGTTTGGTTCACTGCTTCTCCAAATGCACCACTTGAGAGCGTGCTCATGGCTGAACTTACATCCGTTGTGCCTGCTTGGTCGTTTTGACCAAGAATTGAACTGAGGATGTTGGCGGTTGTAGGGTTCACCTCTTCGTATTGGCGAGAAGTAGTTGCCACGGTTGTTAACTGGTCTAAATCTTCAGGCCCTCGGTAGTCGGTTGAGCGGCCAAGTTCAGGAATATCTCGTTCGACATTAGCAAAGCGAGCAACGACCAGAAGAAGGAGTGCAGAGACAATCGCTACAAGTTCTTCCGCTGTTACGCCTGGTTGCCCGAAGCGTTCGAAATACAGGTTTCCACCCGTGGCCAATAGCAAACTGGCAGCCACCAAGGTTGTGGCGGCTGCGAGACGGGGTGCTCGGGGGTCGGTGGCCACGCTGTGAGGTGGTCGTTCGATGCTATATTGATTCGCCTCTATGCTTGAATGGCTAATTCAGCCGCTCGAACGGTGTTTTCCATGAGCATGGCAATGGTCATTGGGCCGACGCCACCGGGGACTGGGGAAAGCCAACTTGCAACCTCTGCAACCTCTGGGTGAACGTCACCTGCGAGGCGCCAGCCGCGTTCACGGGAATCATCATCAACGCGATTGATGCCAACATCAACAACGACTGCTCCTGGTTTGACCCAATCTGGCTGTACCATGTCGGCTTTTCCTACTGCAGCGATGATGACATCTGCTTGCGCACATAATTCCTTGATCGATTCGGTTTTCGAGTGAGCGACGGTGACCGTTGCATCAGCACCTCGTGCGGCCATCAGGAGTGCGGCTGGCATGCCCACAATACGTGACCGGCCTAGTACGACCGCTCGCTTTCCCTTGAGCGGGATATTGGCCCAACTGAGCATCCTCATGACGCCTCTCGGGGTGCAAGGTAACATGCCATCCAGGCGACCTTGAACGAGGCGGCCGAGGTTTTCAGGGTGAAATCCATCGACATCCTTTGACGGATGAATGAGGTCTGTGAGTGCATCTTCATCCATGTGGCTTGGGAGTGGGGATTGGACGAGGATGCCATGCAAGCCCTCTTGCTGATTCATTGACAAAATATGATTGCGCAAGGTTTCTTCATCGGTTGACTCCTCCAATTCAAGATGTGTGGATTTGATGCCAAGGCGTTCGCAGGTCTTCACTTTTGAGTTAACATACACGTGCGAAGCAGGATCATTGCCTACGATGATGACGGCGAGATGTGGTGTAATACCGACTTCCTTGAGTGCTGCAATGCGTTGTGTAAGTTCAGCTTCCACTTCTTTGGCGCACGCTCGCCCATCAAGCCGTTGCGCAGTCACATTGCGTCCAGTAGCGACGGCTTCTTGAGCATTCGCTTTGATTCTGGGGGGTTCACAAAGGGGTTTTGATTCCCATGGCGCGGACGATACACCATCCCGCTCGGGCTTCGTATATCGCGAAAGCGCCTCCGAGGTATGCGCCTGCAATGGCGTACCATCCAAAACCGATGGAGACCGTGTTGGTCACGAGTAGGAGGGCGAAAATACTTCCAGCGAGGATTGAGGCGATACCACCAAGGAGTCGGGCTGCTTTCCCACGAGCGTCAATGTTGCATTCTGGCATGTACTGAAGAATGAACCCTGAGTATATCAAGGGGTGTTTCTCCAATCAAACGGTAAATTGGAGCCAACGGAGGGACTCGAACCCCCGACCGTCTGATTACAAATCAGACGCACTACCAGACTGTGCTACGTTGGCCTCGGTTGTGGCGTAGCGCCACCCCTTGATGAATGAAGCGGATGATAGAGGGAAAAATTGACATGGGCAAAACAAAGAACACTGAGCCGTTGGAGTGTTCATGCGCACCGAGGAGGCAATGCACTACCTCGCCTCGCACGGACAGCAAAAAACAGGTAATGACACCATCTTCAGTTGGTTGGCACGCTATCAATCGGCAGCAGCGGCTGGAGCAAGTGCAGTGAATGGGACCATCGGGGCTCTGCTTGAAGATTCAGGCGACCTGGCCATTAACCAAGTCGTTGACCAAGCATTGCGCCAAGCGCCGGCTGCTGAATTTTCAGCCTATGCTCCGCTCAAGGGCCTTCCAAATTTTTTGGATTTGGCCATATCCCTTGCTTTGGGAGATTCTCGTGGTCGCCTCGAAGGAATGGGTTTGGGTACGATTGCTACTGCAACACCCGGAGGTTCTGGAGCACTTTACCTCGCAGCATCAAATTTCACGGAGCGTGGAGAGGCAGTTCTTCTTCGCGACCGACATTGGGGTCCGTACTCTGGATTTCTCGGTGGTTGTGGCCTCAACATCGCCACCTACCCCTTGTTGCCGGACGGAGATACCGAGACTCCTCACTTTGACCGCGGTTCTTTTGAACATGAAATCGAACGCCTTGCGAGGACACAGACCACCGTTACTACTTGGCTGAACGACCCTGCTCACAATCCTACTGGGCTTAGCATGCCTGCTGAAAGTCGTCACGCTCTGCTCACCAGTTTCGTAGAATCTGCTGTGCGCAATGAGCACGTTGGACACACCCTTCTCCTTGATGCAGCATACCACCTCTATGCTGAAGAACCACATGGATGGGCAGAGACCATCGCTGATGCTTTAGACGATGGTTTGCCCTGGCCCGAAAATCTCCTCATTTGCTTTGCGATTTCCCTTTCGAAATCCCACACCATCTACGGCATGAGGACAGGAGCATTGGTTTGCCTCCATCCTGATGAAAGCAGTCTCTCGCGCCTCAAGGATGTGATGGGTGTTACCGGGCGTCAAACATGGTCTGCCGCACCCCGTGTGGCACAATATGTGCTCAGTGAAATGCACAGTCACGAAGAAGGAGGCGCTGCTTGGGCGGTTGAACGAGACAGACTTGCCGATTTACTCAATGTTCGTCGCACCCGTTTTTTACAGGCATGTGAAGACCTTCAAGTTCAGGTGAATCCGAGCCATGACGGTTTTTTTGCTTGGTATGAATGTGAAGATCCCGAAAGAATCGCAAATGCATGCGCAGACCAACATGTCTACCTTGTTCCGCTCTCAGGTGGAGTCCGTATCGGTTTGTGTGCTATCCCGACCGAATCAATTGAACGCGTTGCAGAGGCACTTGCAAAAGCCCAAGGGTGAATATGATGTCTCGGGTGAACAGAGAGAATTTTTTGATTACCGGTTTCGTATGCATCGTTTTTGGGGCTTTTCTTTCTGTAGCCAACCTCGGTTCATTTGCAATTACCATCGGCATGTTTGGCATCGTTTTCTTTCTGACAGGAATGACGATGAGTCGACAAGTAGGTCTCTCTCCAGAAGCCGTTGCTGCATGGCAGCCTGATGGAGAACCTCTACCCGATGCCGGACGCATCATGTTCAGAGTGGACGTGACCTTGGATGAACCCATCTCATCATCAATCCTTTGCGGTCCGTGCGGCCACGTCGAAGTTCGGGAAGGAACAAAACCCTCACAATATACCTGCACAGCGTGTAATTGCGTGTTGTGGGAAGAGGAATGAATCCCCTTCTTGGGTCATTGAGCAACGGTGATTTCAAAGCGGGTGTTCGGCTCGCAGGTGCATGGATGACCTCAACCTGTTGAATCCAGAGCGGGTTTTACTGAGCGTAATGCTCGATGACGACGGTTGGAGAGGCATCAGTCCGGAAGAGGCTCTCAGCCTATGTGAGTGGGAGGACCAAGCTATTGTAGCAGGGGCAGCTCATGGGTTGCAAAACCATGGTTTAATTCAAATTGAAGAACGTGAAAATGAATACTACTATCTTGAGGCCGAGGGGGAGAAAGCAATTGTAGAAGGCTTGCTTGAACTTCGGTTGTGGAATTGGATGAATGAACAATCACCACCTACTATGGCGAATCTCCAATTGTATCACGAAAAATATGAAGTCGGACCCGGTCTCGGTTTGCTTAAAAAATTGGGTGTGACCATTGAGGGTGGTGTTCTCAAATGGGAGGGCACCGAAAAAATACGCGAAGAAATAAAACTCAGAGAATGGTTTTTGCAGACGCTGCAATCTGTTGCCAACTCAGAATATGACAACAATCAATCCAACCCTGAGGAAGCATTCGACCCAGATAGGTGGTCTGATATGGTTGAGCATTTTTCAACAAGAAAGAATTTCATTCGTAAAGTCGTTCGTACTGAACGAACATACACGTTGGACGAAAAGGCCATTGATCTTGACAGAAGCAGCCTTCATGTTGTTAATCTTGTAACTGACATCACACCTGAATTGCTGCAGAGTGATGCTTGGAAGGAAGCAGAGTTTAGGGCATTTGATGTCACGCTCGACGCCAGCACACCTCGAACTGGCCGAAGCCATCCCATGCAGGCTCTCATTGAGCGAATACGTTCAGTCTTCCTCGAGATGGGTTTTTCAGAACTCGTGGACGATTACGTCCAGTCAGCTGGATGGAACATGGACGCTCTGTTCATTCCCCAAGACCATCCCGCTCGGGAAATGCAGGATACGTTTTATCTCGATGAACCAGCAACTCTTCCACTCCCAAATGACCTGATGGATACATGGAAAGCAATCCATGAACACGGTGGCGAAACAGGGTCAAGCGGATGGGGAGGGTCGTTTTCAAATGAAACAGCTCAGCGCCCACTGCTGCGGACACACACCACCGTCAACACGATTCAGTACCTCGCTCAACATCCTCATGACGCCTGCAGAGTGTTCTCAGTTGACCGTGTATTCCGCAAGGAAGCAATTGATCGAACTCATCTTCCAGAATTTCACCAGATTGAGGGTATCATCATGGAGGACGGAGCGAACTTGCAAATGCTTGTGACCACTCTCAAAACTTTCTATGCGAAAATGGGCCTCCCTGAAGTAAGGGTTCGCCCCGCCTATTTCCCCTATACCGAACCGAGTTTGGAAATTGAAGTCAAGTGGCGAGGGAAGTGGCTTGAGTTAGGAGGCGCAGGAATCTTCCGACCCGAAGTCACAGAACCGCTTGGTATCTCATCGCCCGTTCTCGCGTGGGGGATGGGGCTTGAACGATTGGCCATGCTCGTCCTCGGCCTTGATGACATTCGCCAACTCTACATTTCAGACCTCGAATGGCTAAGACAGCAGCCAATCCTGTGATGGATTCGCTGTTTGTGCTACGGTAGAGTTAATTAGAACAATGACGGAGTAGAAAGCATGCAAGGACAAACTATCTCTCTAATGATGTCAAACGTAGAATCTATTCCCGGTAAGAATATCGTCAATTCCCTCGGCCTTGTCACCGGTTCTACCGTTCGGGCCAAGAACATTGGAAAGGATATTTTTGCTGGATTCAAAAACCTCGTTGGTGGTGAATTAAAAGTATACACGGAGTTGCTGAATGAATCACGTAATGAAGCCATCCAGCGCATGATGATCGATGCTCATGCACGCGGTGCAAACGGTATTGTCAACGTACGTTTCGCCACATCAAACGTTGCAGCGGGTGCCTCAGAATTGTTTTGTTATGGAACTGCTGTTATTGTTGAGTGAGGCATCTTCATGTCAAATGCCATCTTGATTGTGATATATGCTGTTTCAGCCATACTCACACTTCTTCCCTTATGGTCTTGGGCTCTTGGCCGCTGGTATCAGGCCGGCCTTGTGTCAAAACTCAATGAGAATGAAAAACTCATAGGAAGCATACTTGACGATAAAATGTCAATATCTACCTCAAACAAGATATCTCTCCTAGGAGCAGAATACTCCACGTTGCTTCATGTGAGTTTGTGCGTCGGCCCATCAGTGGGACAAATCTTCTTCATGTGGTTAAAGAGTCTTTTCGGGGGGCGTCTTCATTCTTACGACGTCGTTTTGGATTTCGGACGAAGAGAAGCCTTGTTGCGACTTAAGCAACAAGCAGCGGAGCGCGGATGCACGTCGATTGTCAACATTCGGATTGAAACCTCCGTCGTCTCTTTTGCTAAAACACAGAATAGCAAGCAGGCCTCAGTAGAGTTTCTTGCATTCGCCACGGGTATTCGTTGAGATCATTCCCACTTCTCGCGGAACTCACTATCTCGTTGCTGAGCAGCATCGTCGGTTGGTGCTTCATCAGGTTGATGTTCACCAGGGTCAATGAAGAGCGGTTCATCCTCAACCTCGTCTTCGGACTCGATGTGGAATCTGTAACGGGAGCGGAAAAAACGCTTGAAATCCTCTCTATTTGTTGGAGCATTCGCTGACCCATCCTTGGGTCCACTTGTTTCGTATTGTTCTGCCTGTTTCCGCTGACGGAGTCGTTGTCTCCAATACATCTTGAAGGCTCGGAACGTGATGTCCATGTCCTCGTCAAGCGGCATACTTTCTGGCCATTCCAACTGGTCGGCAAGATGGCTAAATTGATTCAATGCAACAAGGAATGCTTCAAGGTCGCTTCCATAAAGTTCCTCATCTGTTGGAGTAGGCACGGTTTCATTCTCGCTTTCTCGTTCTCTTCTTGGTTCGTTGTCTTCAGGTTCGTCTCCAGTCATGGGAACGTAATCTCTTGAGTCCTTATGAACGATTGAACTGGTTGAGAACGCACCCTCAATAAGGAAGATTGTCACGCAGCAAATATGGACCTCTCTGGAGCAGTAAGCAGTGGCCTTGGACGCGCCCATGTATTCATGGCACAACCACACTACCAAGACCAATTCCAAGCAATTCTCGGACAGAAAGCATGGCCAGGGACACTTAACATTACTATCGAACCCGAAATGTTGAGTCAATACATCGCCCTGCGTCAAAAAGCGGGAATTGATACCTTGGACGCTCCTGAAACAGCGAGAAATACCGCCAAAGAGCATGATGTGAGTGATTACCCTCTTGTTCGGATTCGAGGTTTTCTTCGTGACGGAGTTTCTTTTGGCGGAGCATCAGCCTTCAAAGGACGAATCACTTCAAAGGGAGAATCAATTGATTGCGCTCTCTTAATTCCGGATTTGACCCGACACGTGGACGTCATTGAAGTCATCTCTCCCGCATTTTTGAGAGAACACTTTGACCTCACAGACGGTGACATTGTGACACTTTCACTTTGAATTGGTGTGGTAGACGTCATCCAACGTACCAATCTCTGCCCATTCATTGTAGAGCATGGTCTTCATCTCATTCTGGGCTGCCCGTTGCCATCGTCCCATTTTGGTCCGTTCAGCAGACCGCCCTTGTGGTGGTGCAGAAAACATCGTTGAATGGGTGCTTCTAGGGAGCGGGAATTCAGTCCATTCAACGCCCCAAAGTATGAGCCATTGGGAAGGTGCAACACCAAAATCTACGGGTGTAAGGGGTTTATCAATCGCAGATTGAATCTGGTCAGCTGTAAGCTCACCTGTTGCCAATTGGAACAACGCATTGGCGACTCTTCGAACTTGATTCCAAAGGAAGGCTTCGCCAATGATTTCAAACCCTACGAGTCGTCCATTTTCCAGCCATGGAGTGGTGCTAATGATGGTCCGCATCGGGTTTTTGCCCTCTTCAAGTCGGGCGAAATTACGTGCATCATAGGTCCCCACGAAGAGGTTCAACCATGATGCAAATTGGGCGTGGTCAGGTTCCTTCCAAAACTCCATGCCCTCAAGGCGGTATCTGTATACTCGGTGAAGTGCCATTCGAGGATTGTAGTCCTTATCGACTTCCTCTACGGTGAGGAAAGCAATGTTTGGATCCAAGCGGTCGTCAACCGCTCTGATGATTTTACGAGGTGTGAGGACGGCCCACAAATCGGCGTCCATGTCAACAATTCCTCCGTTGATGCGAACATGAACACCAGCATCAGTACGGCTTGAGAGCACCAGATAGTGTTCTCCATCTTCTTTTGACAACCACTTCAACGAACGAAACACACGAATGAGTTCTCCCTGAACTGTTTTCACATCGGGCTGAATTTGACTCCCGTGAAACTCATCACCAAGGTAGCCGATTCGGAAAAAGAGGCGAACGGTGTTGGCCACCTACTCCTCTCCTTATTCATCAGAGTTCAAGGTGGCAATAGCCTCTTCTGAGGTGTATCCAAGAGCACCAACGGCCCACTCGAGTGCCTGCTTTAACCAAGGCTGAATCATTGGATTTTTCCGGCTCGGGTCCATGACTTCGATGGCATCAACTAGATTTCGACTTGCGGTGAAGAGGACTTCATCAACAGGGATGTCCTCCAATTCCAAACGAGTAGCATAGCGTTGAAATTCTTTGACTGCAACTGGAATTCGGCGGCACTCCAATGCAAAGGATGCAAAGTCAGCGATGTATTCCATGTTCTCTTCATCAAGTTCCATGGCTTTTTTGTAAGCGTTCATGATTTTCCGGCCTGGTATCACGTCGTCTTGTGCTTCCATGTTTTTCATGTTTCCAAATTCTGCCCACATGTGGTGAAGTTGAGCAACATCACCGTTGCTGGCAATCTTCGAATCAAGGTCGGCCATGGCTCCATCAAGGTCGCCGTTTCTAAACAATTCAATAGGTGTTGCAAGCAATTCTTCACTCATGATATGCATCTCCAAGTCGGCGTGGTGGATGGTGCTTTTCAAGCCTCCCACAGGCATTCTTCCTCTGCCCAATCAACTCTCATCGGCTGAGATAGCATCTTTGAGGTCTTCGAGAAGGTTGGATGAAGAGTGTTTTTTGTGCATTTCATTCAACAAAAGCTTGGTGCTTTCCCACTTTCGAATCTTGTAAAAGCAGTGCTTTGGGTCAGGGTCAACACGGCGAGATGTTCGCTGGTAGGTGAGGAATGCAAAGAAAGAACGAAGGAAACCCTTGCTGACTTTTGTTCCGGTGGCGTCGTCTGCCCCATCGCTGGTCCCGGGTACTTTCCCACCCGCATTAACGCCAACGGTTTCATCAACCAGGCCTACGCCTGAATCCGTCATGATGGTCACGGTAGCGTAGCCGAGCATGGTTCCCATAGGAGTTCGCTCAACCATCACTTCAGAGATACGGTCGAAGAGGATTCTTCGGTGCGACCTCGAGAGCAAGAAACTATGCTGGAAAATGACAGCATTGGTGGTCACAGCGTAGGAGAAACTGCGCTGGTATTTCCAAGTAGCACCCCAAAAGAGAATGGCGAAGATGGCTCCGAAGATGATGTAATTATAATCAAAGGGAATGAAATCATAGGCTCCGGCTTCTGCACCAAAGACTGCAGCAATAGCGCTCACGACGTTGTCAATTGAGATGATGACGGGCATGAATGTAATTACCAAAAGGGCGATTGTGACCCAGCGCCCTGAGGTAGAGACATTCAGCATTCTGTTGACCCATGTAATGAATCCCATGACCAGCACGAAGCCAATCGGTACGGATTCACTTCCAGTCAGTGCAATGAGGCTGCTGACGATTCGTAGTGCCAACGAAGCATCATCCGATGCATTGACTCCGTTTCCGAAGAGGAAATGGACTGCGAACATAATCCCTCCAAGGATGTACATGCCCAGGAAAGCCAGGGTGCTCGGCCTTGCTTCACCGTCCGGCAACACGCTCTCACCTGTGATCAGGCGATATTTTTTCTTTAGCGACTCGGTTTGAGTGGCTTGAACAGATTCTTCTGTCAAGGTTTCTTTGACTTCGGCTTCTTGGTTTTCTTCTGACATTACAAGGCCTCTTGGTAGGTGGTGGGTGATGTGAATCAAATACCTTGCCCCGTTTTTGGGTATAATTTCAATGGAGTATGCCCCAAGCGTGTTCGGCATTCCCTCGTGCCCAACCATAATCTGAACGTGTCCGTAGGCCGTGTTCATCCTTGATTTCGAGACGTACGACCTCCAAGGGGTATTCGTTGTAGGTGAGGTGTGACCAGAGGCCACCACGCGTTGGTTGGTCAAAGTGCCAGTGAGCCCGCTCAACTGCTTCAACGACAAATTTGATGCTCGTTCTTCCGTTCCACATGTGTACGTTAAACTTCGGAAGCGGAGCACCGGGAGTCTGTCCGTGTGGCCCCTCTCTACGGGATGAGACCTCTTTTGAGACGGTTACACGGGCGAACTTTTCGGTTCGTTGATGTTTAGCATCGTGGAACAACCCTCCTTGCGAGAGTGCAATATGTTGAATGTCTCGTCGCTTCCACGGACGAGGATTTCGTGAAGTCATGGTAGGTGAGAGGTGAGGCAGGAACCAATCCATGTACGACCCATCTTCAAAATGGAGCACTCCCCAATACCAAGGTGGTGAGGGTGCTTGGACACATACCTTCTGGAAATAGGCAGTTCCCGTGACCTCTTTTTCGTCAATGACTCCCTTCACTTTGGTTCCGTGAACGCGAAGTATGTCATAGCCCATGTTTGCAGCATAGGTTGCATTGGACGGGCGAGCAATTGACATGGCAGGGTTCCACGGAGTTAATTCAAGTTGCATCGTTTTGGGTGCACCACCCTTGATTGCCGCATCGTCGCCTTTGAGATTGAGCCAAAAATGTGACAGGTCACTGGCCAATCCCATGGAGAGGTCTTCATCAAGCAGAGGAGATACAGCCCCTCCTCCTTCGCCTTTGCCTTTGCCTGGCCACTGCGGATGGAGGTCGTCCATGACGATCATGTTGCTCTTTCTCTTGATGTACGGCTCGTGCATGTTCGTTCCATCAAACCACCAAGCACAGACCATACCGTCGAGAATCAAAGCCTTGTCTTCATCAACACCCGGCCGTCCACGTGGCAGCCATGGTGTACCGCTCACTTCTACACGGTCGTTGTCTTTGGTTGACCACAATACCATGAGTTGTTGACCCCACGGACGTCCTTCGTCATCGTCAAGCATGACAAGCCACCACCACCAATCCCAGGTTAGGTGCCACAACGGTGGGCGAATTGCAAGTTTCCACATCGTTGAGAAATCACCGGCGAAGGCTGGAGGTGTCGTAGGTTGTGGCATGGAATCACCTCACTCGATTTCTTTGGATTTGAACAAGACTCCGCCGAGGAACCAACACGAGGCTGCTTGGAACAGTAGAACAACGACGGACACAACGATGGTAGCCAGTGCACCCAAGCCAAGGCCTGGCGTCGAAGCAAAGATTTGCAAGGCCTCTGCCCCTTCAAGCGATTCACTACCACCGCTGTCAAACCACATTCCTATTTCGATCATCAGTGGTGTGTCCGTCCAGGTCAGTGCTGCTCCAGCATCAACGATGTTCATCGCCCAACCGATGACGGAAAATCTGAGAATGGATGCATCAGGTGCACCGAGTGTGGTGAGGATCATGCCCAATTCCCATGCGGCAAAGGGAAGTGCAAGTATGATGCCGTGTTTCCACATGACTCCAAGCATACAAAATAGCATGCCGTAGACGAGAATCGCCAATAAGGCGGCCAACCAAATGGATAACCAAACACCAAGGTCTTGCAGTCTGAAGAACCCTTCACTTGGCCCTGCCAGTCCGAATACGATGACCTCGAGGAGAATGAGAATGGTGACATAAGGCCAGGCAAGAGCGAGGAACCCAAGCATTCGGTAGAGGAAGACTTCGGTACGAGCAATTGGCTTTGCGAGCATGAAATGCATGGTTCCCGAGGTCATTTCGTTACGGATTAACCCCGTAGCCATGAAGAGGGGGACAAAAATCCCAATCAAGAAGACGAATCCAAATTTGCCCAAGGCCAACACCGAGGCACGGTGAATGGCTTCTCGAGCATATGCAGCATCATCTGGGTCTTCGTCGACATTGGTGTCTCCTTCGATGGCGATTCCGTCGCCATAAAGCGCATTGACCATGCGAACATCGCAGGGAATACCGTTGTTATTGCTGTCTTTTTGAGATGCCGTCCGTGCATCAGTACGGCAGTCTCCGTCATCATCATAGCCATGACTTCCAGCTACCAATGCATCCCAATCAATGTCGTCTTCGTTGACCCATACACTGGGGTCATCGGGCTCAACTGGAGGGGTGAGTAAACCAGGATGGGAATTCTCGTTGTAGATGTCGGTTCCGTAAACGACCTCTTGACCGTTAGGGTAGCCGTCACCGTCGGTGTCGATTGAATCCCCATCGTTATCAATCGCATCATAATCACGCACCATCCCGTCGATGTAAAACATGGTCAATATAGCCATGGCTGCAAAGCCAACGCCAAATACGACCCAGGTCGACAGACGCTTTCGTTGCTGTTTGAGCGTGAACTCAGCGACAGCCATCGCCTTTCTATCCACGCCCTTCCAAAGGCTGCGAGACGAACTGTCACTGCTCATGAACTCCCTCCGGTAAGATAATTCAACAGGGATTCCAAATCATCATCTGGATTATCAATTTCTGATACATCATGACCGTTGTTTACAATGAGGCCTGGTAATTCTGCATGCAGTTCTCCGAAGTGATACGTTTGAATGAGTAATTCGTGGTCGTTTGGAAAACTCAAGCCGTAAACTGCTGGGTGCCCAAGAATGTCCTTTGCAAGTGCTCGAGCGTCCGTACCCACCAAACGGATGGTGTGCGGAATTTGGTCGAGTCGTTCTCGAATGGCATGAAGATTGCCCAGCGCCACCAACTTACCGTGGTGGAGGATGATGATTTGCTCTGTGATGCGCTCAATCTCACTCAAAATGTGACTGCTCACAAGGACTGTTCTACCCATTTTGCCTAACTCCCGTATTACGTTCATGATGGTAGTCCTCGCCAACGGGTCGCAGCCCTGGAGGGGCTCATCGAGAATAATCAAGTCAGGATCGTTGACCAAGGCGTGTGCGATTTTGGTTCGTTGCCGCATGCCCTTTGAAAATCTCCCTATTTCTTTGTTAGCAACTTCGCCCAGTCCAACGAACTCCAAGACTCGCGTCGCTTCGGCTGTGGCTTCATCTCTGGTCATGCCGTGAAGTCGTGCAAAGGTACTCACGAAGTCCAATGCCGTCATCCAATCATGCATTTTTTCATGTTCGGGTACGAAGCCAACTCGTGCGTAGGGGGCTGGATTTTTCCACGGATTAACGCCGAAGAGTTTGACCTCGCCCGAAGAGGGCCGCAATTTCCCCATGAGGAGTTTGAAGAGCGTGGATTTACCAGCTCCATTCATGCCCAATATACCGGTGACACCTCCTGAAAGGCCCAGAGTGATATTACTCAAGGCATGAATTCGCCCGTATGTTTTCGACACTCCTTGGAAGTACACGACCGGTGCCTGTGGATTGGCAGGTGGTGTAACCTGATTGGATGCACCTTGCTGCGAAAGGTCGGGTATCATTCACGAGTCACCTCCATTGAAGAGACACGGGTTGCTAAAATGTACAACGCTGCAGCGTTCATGGCAAGAAGCGAGACCAGCGAATAGGTCCACGGATATTGGTCGTAAGTGGGTTGGGTGCCGATGATGGCTTGGCCCACGTGGGCAACACAGTCGTAGGGTGAGAGGAGATAGAGAATTTCTCTCTCAAATAAATTCTTGACGATACTTGCAAGTGTCTTGGTGCCAAATACGATGGCGAGGAGTCCAATTCCTGGGAAAAAACGTCCTCGTGAAACGCTCGACAGGCTCAGTCCTAGACTGGTATAGGTCACGATGAGAATGGTTCCCGCTATGAGTCCTGCTAGGAACATCGGAAACACATCAATCATCCATGACCAACCGCGTCCAAAGGCCAAAATCTCTGCGAGGAAATAGATGAAGTAGGTCAACAATACGACGAAGGATTGAATCAAAACGACAGAGAGGTACTTCATCCCGATGTAGTCAAATCTTGAAACAGGCCTTGAGAAATAAAGCGCAGATGTGCCGTGATGGCGGTCTTCTGAGATGACACCACCGACCAAGAGTGCGGCTACGATTGGATACCAGAGCACGTTGCGAGGGAAAAACCCGAGAACGTGTCCGTAGAGATTATCACGGTTGACGCCAAACCACGAATGGACTTCTGCGCTGCCAATCAAACTCGCAAGCAGCGTCATAGCAGCATCGCCAAGCGAAGCCAAGAATGCAATCAGAATGAAAATTCGCGTTGGCATCGACCACGGCCGATGGCCCTTCTTGAAAATACCCAAGAGATGATGGCGTAGGATGGACCAATTCCGCATCCAACGAGGGTTGAGTATGCCGTTCCACTGCGTGTATTCTTGTTCAAAAATTTCTCCGCTTTTGGCAGTTGACGCTGCGCTCGTTGAGACATCGGACTCGTCTCCCGTATTCGCACCCCATGCAACGTCCATCCTACCCTGCCCGGTAACTGGAGCGTCTGGTGTGAGTTCTTCAGGGTCGCTCATGCTCCACTCCCTCCCAATGACTCTGGGGCGTCCACTCGGCGAGCCTCAGTTTTGCCTCGAAGGAGGTCCTCGCTTGATTTGACGGAGTAACCGAGATTGTCCATTATGGCAAGAAAAAGGTCCTCGAGTGATGCTTCGTACTCATGCATTTGTCGAATCTGCGCTCCTACCTCGCTTGCCGCTTGTAGGATGAGGCGCGTTGTATCTTCCTGAGTGTGTGCGACTCGCATCACTCGCCCCTCACGACGTACTTTGAGGCCACGATCTCTCATCCGTTGTTCAAGAGGTGTAGCGCCGCCCCAAACATGGATCTCGATTTCCCTGTCAATCGCCTTGAGATCCTCAATTTTCCCTTGGGCAGCAAGTTTTCCTTTGTGAAGCAAAACAATGTTTTCACACACTCGCTCAACATCATCCATGAGGTGGCTCGCCATCAATACGGAACGCTGCCCGTCGTTGACCATGGTATTGAGGGTCGAAATCATGAATTCCCTTGTTTTCATGTCCAATCCGTTTGAGGGCTCATCGGCAATTACCAAGGCAGGGTCGTGGATAATCGCGCAAGCCAACTTCGTGGCCTGTTTCATTCCGGTAGAAAAGCTACCAATGTCTCGGTATCGTTGTTCACCGATGCCCACGAACTGCAACGCCTCATGAGCTCGACTCATGGCTACGACTGGATTCATTCCGAGCAATTCACCCGAATATCTCACTTGATGGATTGCATCCATGCCAGGATTGAGGGCGTCGTATTCTGGCATGTAGCCAATACGCTGTCGAATCTCAACTCCTTGGGTTTTGATATCGTAACCCAGAACCGTCCCTTCTCCGGATGTAGCCTGAATAAGGCCAAGGATGGTTTTCAGGAAGGTGGACTTCCCTGCTCCGTTTTGACCCAGTAAACCGGTCGCTCCACGAGGCACGCTGAGGTTCAAATCTTCAAGAGCCATATGCGGCCCGTAGGATTTTGTCAGGGCCTTGGTTTGAATGATGAGGTCATTCTCCATAGGCACCACGGACACTGGTGATGTCCGACGACCCATGAAGGCTTTTGTTGCTTGAGTGGCAGAGAAGTTATTCCTCAGTTGCCGCTCCAACCCCGCCTCGGGTTTTTACAGCGATACCTTTGGTGAACACAGCCATCTCCGTGGCCGTGCATTGTGCGAGTCCATGGCCAAGAAGTGTGCCCTTTTCATCGGTGATGAGACAGGCCTCTCCAGGAGCGAGCCATCCGTCACAAGCAGCGACAAATCCATGGAATACATTACGACCTTTTCGAACAAAGGGTTCTGCGTCTTCAGTGACGACCACGACAGCGGGGCCTTTGCTGGCGCTACCCCACCATACGGTGTCAGGGAGCGATGTCGGCAAGGCTTCGGTTCGCAGGTCAAGAATTCGCTGTGCCCCGTGATTTGTAAGCGAGACTCCCCCGTCCCTCAAACGGGGGCTTAGTAGATGCAGGCCTCCAGCACCGTTGACATTTTTGACACGCCCCTCGCGGTTCACCACAAAAGTGCAACCCTCAATCACTCGCTCTGCTTGTGAACGGCTTAGGTTCAACAGCACCATTTGCTTGTCAACCGCTTGGTCGATGCGCAATTGGTGTCGCGCTGCTTCAACATCCTCTCGTGCAACGGTCCCGTGAACGTCGAGGTTGCTGACCTCAAGTTGTTTGAGGACCTCTTCCAATCGTAATTTCATTCCATCGCTAGCAACATTAACCGTTCCGAAGGTGCAATCAAGCAAGCCCAAACGCTCCAGTTCTCGTTGAATCCAAAGCCCTTCAGGACGATGTTGGAGCACCCATGGTGGAGCGTCGATGTGAGCGAATGGATTCAAATCCTCGAGAGATATTGGTACGAGGCCAACCGGTGTGAGAATTAATATTTGGACTTCGTTTAAATGATGCTTGAGCCAAACGAGAACTTCGGAGAGTCGTTCTCGGAATGGGCCACGAATACCGTGGAAAATAATGGCCTTACGACGGGATTCAAGGGGCTGCCAACGGTTGTGCAACAATCGTCTTGCTTTCTGGATATGAGGCCGCACAAAGGTGTCGTCTCCACCCCAAAGGACTCCACCGCTTCGTGGCGTCTGTTGACTCCAAACAACCCAGTCCCAAGCATCTTCCCACATGCCTTGGTCTCCGTTCGTGTCTCGCGCTGCATCACGATCTGTGTAGAATAGATCGGGTCGTAACCCTCGTTGCATAGCAGGAGGAGTCGTGAGCCAGAGGAATGCTTCCCGCAGGGCAGGGTGTTGGTGGCTTCGTTGCTCTGCGAGTTGCCAAATTTTGCCATCCCGGACAGCTTGTTTGCAACGTGCTAATTCAGCCAGTGTCATCTCTAAGTTGTAATGCGCAAGTAATTTTTCTTGCTCAAGGGCGGGCAGGGCGCGAACATCTGATGGCGTGAGTTGAGCCACGCACGGCATCAACATCGGCCAGTCCACGAGTTCAGCAATACGAACAGTGCCCCATGGAGTGAGAAGGCGACCGTCGCGAGCAAACAGGGCATAGGCTGCGGAATCAAAGAGGTCAGCGCCCAAGGCGATTGACATTGGGAAGAGCATGGGATGGCCGCAGCCAAACATATGGACGGGACGGTTCGGGGGAAGTAACGGGAGCGTTGCCATCATGATTTTCGCGTAATCCTTGTAGCGATGTTGCTCCATCACAGGGACGATTCCTCCGATGGGATGAACTGCAAATTCATGCTGACCCATAAGTTGGGCAGATATCTGTCGCAATGAACGATGGATGCCTCCTTGGATGGGCCCGTTGAGCATGGTATCCTTTGCAGCTAACAGGCTGGCAGGGGCGCGTGCATCAGTTTCTCGAACAGCGTGCTCAACTTCAGCAAATTTCATGTCAGGGCGTGAAAAAACATCCAGCATGGTGGCGACATCAACTCCAATCTTACGCTGGAATTCTACGATTTCATCCACGCCGACTTCGACATCCCCGTAGATGTAGGACTGGAAGGTCCCAGAATCCGTCATGATCATGCCGGGGTAGTTCAGGAGCGAGTGTACGCCGTCCTTCGTGGCTTTTTCTTTCAACTCGTCATGCTTCCAGATGATGTATGAATTCGTGATGAGAGCGCCGATGCCATACTTATCCCACATCACCCGAGGCTCGATGGTGCGGATGTTTGGGTTGACAACTGGCAAAAGAGCGGGTGTTTCGAGAATCCCGTGTTTGGTATGCAGTCGACCGAGCCGAGCACGCCCGTCACGGTTGGTGATTTCGAACCTGCCCTGGTCTTGTTCTCGACACGCAGCAGGGTCAGTGCGATGCCCGTCTTGCCATGCGACCATGCTGAACCCTCGCCATTTGGCCTTTCAAAGGCTCGGCTCATTCCCCGGCTGAATCCGATGGAATATCAACAAATTCAACTGCGCCATGAGCAAGAATAAATTCTCGCCCAAGTTCATCAAAGGTGTCCAAAAGAGCGGATGAGAAGCGTATGCGGTCAATCTCGTCATCGTTCTCAAGGTCTGTTTTAACGCCCTCAAGCGTCCCGGGTGCAGCACCACAGGACAGACACGCTCCCGTCAAATCAAGAACGATGTCCAAACCGTTGCTTAGGTCACAACGGCTCACGGCTATACCGCCGCCGTGTCCGTCAAGTGCAGCACGAACGGCTCCGAGGCGAGAGAGGAGGGCCGGAACGAAATGCTCAGAATCAATGAGTTCAATGAGGGACATGTTGCGAAGACGTTGTTCTTCTTCAGGATTGGTTGTCTCGGCAATTCGCCGATTTGCTTCTGCTTCCATGGCTGCTTTTGCCTCTGCAGCATAGGCCGCAACCAAGTCATCGTCCATGGTATTGCCTCGGGTTGACCAACTTGAATCCTCGTATGGTTTTCCTCCGGTTCTGGTTGCAACTGCGTGACTTGGTCAAACACTGAGAACTACATCTATTGATAAAGGAGGGACGGGACGCAAGAGCAGGGATGGCAATGGCTGAAGAAATCCTAAGGATTGAAGACCTTCACGTAAGCGTGGAGGGTACGCCAATTCTCAACGGTATGGATTTAGTCATCAATCGCGGGGAAGTCCACGTCATCATGGGACGCAACGGAGCGGGAAAATCAACGCTTGCAAGCGTCATCATGGGCCACCCTGCCTACGAGATCACCCAAGGGTCCATTTACTTCAAGGGTCAGGCACTTGAAGAATTGAGTGTCTTTGAACGTGCTCGAGCAGGTATCTTTCTGTCCTTCCAGTACCCCGCAGTAATCCCGGGTGTTCAAGTCGGGACATTCCTCAAAAAATCCGTTCAATCTGTCCGTGAAGAACCCCTCAAAGGACGAGCTTTCAGAAAAGAGTTGAACACAGCAATGGATGCCCTTGAAATGCAAAAAGGCGTCCTTTCTCGCTACGTCAATGACGGCTTTAGCGGTGGTGAAAAGAAGCGTTTGGAGATTCTTCAAATGCTGTTGCTCAAACCTCAACTCGCCCTGCTCGATGAAACCGATTCNGGTTTGGACATTGATGCCTTGCGCATTGTAGCCAAAGGTATCAACCAAGTCGCTCCATCTGCCGGGTGTCTCATCATCACCCACTATCAACGTCTGCTCGACCACGTTTCTCCCGATTTCGTCCATGTGATGATTGACGGTGGCATCGTTAAATCAGGTGGGCCAGAACTCGCTCTCAAACTCGAAGACCAAGGTTACGATTGGCTCGAGACTTCACCGGAGGGAAATGCATGACCAATGACGCACGAGAAGCAGTAGGGGACTACCAATTCGGGTTCCACGACCCTGAACATTCGACAATCCGGTTTGACAAGGGTCTTTCCGAACAGGTCGTTCGAGATATCTCAGAACTCAAAGACGAACCTGAATGGATGACTGAAATCCGTGTGAAGGCATATCATCACTTCATGGAACGTGAAATGCCCGACTGGGGTAATTGCGGTTCTCTCAACGAAATTAATTTTGAAAACGTCACTTACTTCCTACGCTCCTCGAACGCAACCGAAAACGACTGGGACGATGTTCCTGAAGACATCAAGAATACCTTCAACCGCCTCGGTATCCCAGAAGCTGAACAAAAATGGTTGGGTGGTGTAACTGCACAATACGAATCTGAAGCCGTCTACCACTCCATCCGAGAAGACCTTGAGGCGCAAGGAGTCCTCTTCTTGGACATGGACAGCGGATTGAAAACGCATCCAGAAATAGTCAAGAAATATTTCGGAACGGTCGTTCCCCACACCGATAATAAGTTCTCAGCACTCAACACGGCCGTTTGGTCGGGTGGGTCCTTCATCTACGTGCCAAAAGGCGTCCATGTGACGATGCCTGTTCAGGCCTATTTCAGAATCAATGCAAAGAACATGGGACAATTTGAGCGAACCCTCATCATTGCTGACGAGGACAGCAGCATCCACTACGTTGAGGGATGTACTGCGCCAACTTACTCAACTGATTCACTGCACTCTGCTGTGGTTGAATTGATCGCTATGAAGGGGGCGAAAATCCGCTATTCAACCATCCAAAATTGGTCTGCCAATGTGTTCAACTTGGTCACCAAAAGAGGCGTGGCTCATGCGAATGCTACCATCGAATGGGTAGATGGAAACATTGGCTCAAAATTGACCATGAAATATCCCGCAGTGCTGCTCAAAGGTGAAGGAGCCCATGCTGAAGTGATTTCCGTAGCCTATGCCGGGAAAGGCCAACATCAAGATGCTGGGGCCAAAGTTCACCACCTTGCACCCAATACCACCTCGAACATCCTCTCGAAGTCAATCTCCAAGAACGGAGGGCGCTCATCCTATCGGGGTATGCTCCAAGTGACGCCAAAAGCCCACGGATGTCGCTCAAAGATTGTTTGCGATGCTTTGATGCTTGACAGTGAATCACGCTCTGACACCTACCCCACGATGGAGGTCGGCAACTCAACGGCAGACCTTGAACACGAAGCCAGTGTCTCAAAGGTTTCGGGGGACCAACTCTTCTATCTCATGAGTCGAGGTTTCTCCGAAGAAGAAGCAATGGGACTCATCGTCAATGGATTCTTTGAACCCTTTACCCGAGAACTCCCCATGGAGTATGCAGTAGAACTCAACAAACTTCTGGAATTGGAAATGGAGGGTTCGATTGGATGAAGTATGCCGATATGGCCGTACCCTCTCGAGCTCAACATTTGTGGCGCTACACCCCTTGGGCGCGTATTCACCCCTCGTCTGTTGACCAGATCCCTGAAGCACTTCCCGTACAGTGGAAGATTCTCGAAGGTGGTTCCTTTCTCCAAGGTGCACCGCGCGTGCTTACCGATGAGGACATCGGCCGCGTGTTCCTGAGCGAGTTAGGGGGCTCTGCTCAGACGCTGGAGACCTCTGGTGAGCATCCAGTCGTGCACGTCCAAGCCATGGCTTCAGGTCATGTTGCCGTCGGCCATCTGCATCTCGTGATGAAGCACAATGTGACCGTGTTGATTCATCTTGCTGGGGAAGCCGACTGGGCGGGTATCCACATTACAGGCGAAGTTGGCGCAAATGTTCAATGTGCAGTTGGCTTGGTCAATGAATTGTCAGCCAATGGCAAATTATTGCATTGTGAAAACTGGTCCATCGGTCGTGATGCTTCCCTCGAATTAGCCTCCCTCTCCATCGGAGGTTTTCGATGCAAGAGTGACGTAAGGACGGTCTTTACGGCACCGGGTAGCAACCTCACCCAAGCAATTTCCATCCACGGCCACCAACAACGGCACGTCGACCACCACATTGAGATCCATCATCTCGTCCCCCACACCGACTCTTCGTTGCACATCCATGCTGCCTGTGACGACCAAAGTCATTCAATCTCTACAGGCTTGCTTGCAATTGCAGAACATGCGAATCATTGCGATGCGGGTCAAGTGTTCAAGAATCTCCTGCTGTCGGAAAAAGCCAGGGCTGAAGCCATTCCTGAACTGGAAGTACTCGCTGACGAGGTGGCCGCAGCACACGGTGCGGCCAGTGCCCCAGTTGACCGTGACCAACTCCACTACTTGATGAGTCGAGGGCTTGCTCCAGATGAGGCAATAGCCTTGCTGATTGAAGGGTTCATGCAAGATGGCTTTTCGAACCTCAAGCAAGAAGCGCTCATCAATGAAATGCGAACACGGCTCACCGTACACCTGGAATGTGAGCTAAGGCGGTGATTTGATGGGACTCCGAGACCAATTTCCAATCCTCCAACGCAAGGTGAACGGCTACCCGCTCGTCTATTTGGACAATGCCGCAACCACTCAAAAGCCTCAGGTCGTTCTCGATGCAATGAACGACTATTACTCCCAATCAAACGCCAATGTTCACCGTGCGGTCCACACGCTTGCAGGTGAGGCAACAGAAGGTTACGAATCCTGCAGGGCGAAACTCAAGCAACGTTTCAATGCCTCGAAAGTCATCATCACCAGCGGTACCACCGAAGCCATCAATCTCGTTGCCCATGCTTGGGGCCGGGCAAATCTGAACAAAGGTGACGCCATCGTACTTACTGAAATGGAACATCACTCAGACATTGTCCCTTGGCAGATGTTGGCAGAAGAACGGGGTGTTGAATTACGCTACGTTCCTGTGACTCAACACTTCACCCTTGACATGGACGCCTTTGAGCATGCTTTGGACGGCGCAGCCCTCGTTTGTGTTGTTCATACATCGAACGTTCTTGGGGTACGTAATCCGCTTGAGGACATCATCCGCCTCTCGCACCAAGCTGGTGCAAAAGTTCTGGTTGATGCCGCCCAAGGTGTGCCCCACGCTACCATTGATTTCGAGGCCTTTGGTGCAGATTTCATGGCGTTCTCTGCTCACAAGATGTGTGGGCCAACAGGCATCGGAGCCCTTCTCGTAGAGCCCTCAACCTTTGAGACCATGCAACCTTTCATGGGAGGTGGTGACATGATTGAGACAGTCACCACAGAGGGTTCAACCTACCAAACCAACGAACATAAATTCGAAGCAGGAACGCCTCGAATTGCCGAAGCCATCGGTTGGACGGCAGCCTTGGAGTGGATGGAATCCTTTGATTTGGATGCCGAACATGACCGCCTCATTTCAATCGCTTCTTGGGTCGCCCAGTGCCTACGTGATGTGGGCATGGAAGTATACGGTCGCCACGAGGCTGACGACGCCGCTGTCGTCTCCTTCTTGCACCCTACAATCAACAGCGAAGACATGGCACATCTCCTCGATGCACGAGGTTTTGCGGTTCGGACGGGCCACCATTGTGCCCAACCGCTGCTCACACGCCTTGGCATTTCAGGAACAGTTCGAGCCTCGTTTTACGTGTACAACACCCGTGAGGAAGCGGAAGGCTTCGTGGCTGAAATACGCGAAATTGTGGAGAAATTTGCATGACCTATCCCGAGGCTCTTCAAGAATTGGTTGAAGAGTTCCAAGCAGTTGATGACAAACGGGAACGCCTTGAGATGCTCTTTGAACTCGCCGATGAAGTCATTGAGTTGCCTGCGAGTCATTGGGATGAACAAACACGTGTGCGTGGCTGTCAGTCTGAGGCTCATGTCAGTGTTGTAATGGAAGACGGGCGTATACAATTCCTCTCAGCCGCTGATGCTCGTATGGTACAGGGCCTCATGGGTATTTTGACCATCGCTCTTGACGGATTAACGCCAGCCCAAGCAGTGCTGATTTCCCCTGCCTTCGCTGAGGAAATGGGATTGCTGAACACACTCACGCCAAGTCGTTCAAACGGTTTTCGCAACATGTACGATAAGGTCATGAATGAGATTCGACAGAGCATGGAGGGATGAGCATGGCCACAAAGGAATCAGTAATGGTGCAACTTGATGAGGTTGAGGACCCTGAACTCGAACTTTCAATTGTAGAACTCGGCTTGGTCTATGACGTTCGTTTTGAGGACAAAGAAGAGGGACTTCATGCCGAGGTAGACCTTACGCTCACTTCACCAGGGTGCCCTGCTGCCCCTGAAATTATGGCGGCAGCCCATCGTGCTGCTCTTTCAACTGACGGTCTTCATTCGGTTCACATTAATTTGGTCTGGACGCCCCGCTGGGACCCTAAAGTCCACGCCAGTGAAGATGCACGAATGGACATGGGAATATGGGATTGAATCCCCTCATTACTCCTGTACAACTTTGAACAATCTTGAAGGCTACCCGAGCCGCCCTCACCTTGTGCGACCTGCCCACGCCCTCCTTCTGTTGGTCGTTTTTCTGCCTCTGACTGGGTGCCTTGGCGATGTCAATTCGGGTGATGATGCAGTTGGTACCTACCAGATTGAATCTACATGGACGACGATCGAGCTTGAATCGAAAACCGCTTACTATGCTGATGATGAACTTGTATCGTGGAACTTAGATTCGAGTTTGGTGAGCCAAGCGATTGATGATGCGGGTGGAAACGTCGTTGGGCTCCTTTTTGAGTTGAATTACCCCGAAGAAGATGAGACGGCTAACGGTGGATTGTGCACCGGTGGGGAAGCTGATGTTCCGGACCTCATTGATGCGACAGCGACAAAATCCGACTGGTCATTGAGCGCATCAGGTGAGAATCCGGGGTCACATGATGTGAATTTGACATGGCACAATCACTCCTTATTGAGTGGTCAAGTTGAAGGATTGACGAAGGCAGGCATTGAATCCCAATTGGCCTTCGGTCAAAGAGCCCTCGGCACCTACGATTTGAGTGTGGTCGTTGATGCTCGTGCCTTTGAAGGTACATTTTGCACACACAGCGATGAGGGAGAAAACGTTCAAACAAGCGTGAGCCTCCATGTCATTGATTTCACCATTCTCGGTGCGGATGGTGAAGAGATTTCTTCTCTTGCAGTCGGTGATGGTGCCATCAGCATTGTCATCTTCTTGCCTTGGTTTGTTGGGGTGGTTGTCTTGGTCGGCTATGTTGTCACTCAACAACGGGAACGTTTCCATTTGGACTTGGACCTCAGTGAACCAGAAGAGAGTGCAGAGGGCGTGTCAAGTTCAGACGGTGAGACGCTCGTCGACAGTTATCGTGCGCGAGTCATTACGCTGTCAGCCCTCTACGTTGCACAAGGCGTTCCTTGGGGATTCATCACGGTCACCATGGTGACATTCCTCGCTGCAGAGGGTGCAGATGCCGGAGATTTGGCTTATTTGTTGACTCTCGGCACGCTGCCATGGTCGTTCAAATTCCTTTGGGGTCCTGTCATTGACCGCTTCCAACTGCCTGAATTCGGTCGACGTCGTCCTTGGATTCTCATCGCTCAAACTGGAATGATTGCGCTGCTTGTAGCCATGCTCATGATTCCTAATCTGACCGATAACATTTCTCTCCTGGGTGGATTGTTCTTCATCTACAACGTCTTTACTGCTCTCCAAGATGTATCAACAGATGCCCTGGCAGTCGATGTCCTTCAGCCGCATGAATTTGAACGGGTTAACAGTTACATGTTTACTTCAAAATCACTCGGTGGCGTGATTGGTGGTGCTGGACTGGGCACCATTATTGGCGTCGTTGGCATCAGAGGTGCATTTTTGATTCAAATCCCTATTCTCCTCGTCATCATGCTGGTGCCGATCTTCATGCGTGAACGCCCGGGTGAGAAGCGCTTCCCTTGGGAGGAAGGCGGCGTCGTGAAAGACGAAGATGAAGTTGGAGATGTCCGCGATTTCAAGGTGATTTTGAACAACATTCGGATGGCATTTTCAGTTCACTCAGCCAGACTTGGGATTGCAGTAAGTCTGGTTATCTCACTGGCCTTCATACTGATTCCCATTCTTCCTTTACTCTTCTTACAAGAATTGGGCTGGACCCAAGAAGAGTTCAATGCTACCAAAGGAGGTATCATTCTCATTGTAACAATGCTAGGTGCTATGGCCGGTGGGGAACTCGGCCGTCGTTTTGGTGGAAAATCCATGCTTATGTTCGCTGCGTTGAGTGCATCACTCGTCACACTGGCTTGGGGCATGCTGGACTCGATGTGGAGCGAAGGTTGGTTCATGATGCTGGTGTGGGTCGCTCATACCTTCCTTTGGGCCATCGTGTCTATCTGCGCCTATTCACTGATGATGCGTGTTACCTGGGCAGAAGTTGGTGGTACACAATTCACTGGCTACATGGCGATGATGAACCTCTCTGCCATTATCGGCTATCAGTTAGCGCCTATTTTCGCGGACCGTTTTGACTATCAGACCATTTTCTACATTGCAGCCTTCCTTGAAACGATGGTCATTTTGGCAACGCTCTACATCGACCCTGAGGAAACGGACCGAACTCTCGGAGTTGGTGAAGACCTTGAATCTCTCAAGTTGGTGCCAGATGCCACCCCCTGAGGGCGCTCTATCGCTTGACGACAATCGTGAGGACATCGCC
>QQSD01000008.1:44120-51836 GCA_003602485.1 Candidatus Poseidoniales archaeon
CGAGCGAAGCGGAATTTTCTTACGAAGTCACGGTGCAATTTGATGCAGATGTTTTGGACGGTTGAATCGTCCTTGACAATCAGGGGCTCATCCATATCGGCTTCCTGTCCCTGTGGTTTGAGATAGACTCGCATGAAGCCAAGGTTGTCGTAGATGAAATCCTTAAGCTCGTCCAAGCCGATGTCCTTGAACGCTGAGATGTTCATGATGGGCCATGTCTGTGGCAGAGCGCTACGAGCCCGAGCGATGTCGTGTTGCGTAGCGATGTCAATTTTATTGACCGCGATGACGGCTTTCTCATAGACGCGGTTTCCTGCGAGGGCGTCAACGATTTGTTCCGCTGTAGAATCCTCACGGAGCGTGACAAGAGCTGAAGTGAAGCCAAATGAGCGAATGATGTCTGCCATTTCCTCATGCGTCAGATGGGTTTGCTCGACCGTACTCCGAACTTCGATACCACCGCGGTCGGTACGCTTGATGAAAACGGGCGGTTTGACTTCATTGAGGCGGAGACCTGCATTGTGCAATTCCCTGTGAAGTACGTCAAAGTGTCCGTCCTGAAAGGGGTCAACAATGTAGAGGACCATGTCAGCACTGCGGATGACGTTGAGAATCTCCCGACCCCTTCCCTTCCCTTCTGCCGCACCTTTGATGAGACCGGGCAAATCCAAAATTTGGATTTTAGCCCCACGGTGCTCCATGACGCCGGGAATACAGGTGAGCGTGGTAAAGGCGTAGCCGCCAGTTTCGGAGTGTGCGTCCGTGACTTTTGATATCAGCGTGGATTTACCCACCGATGGGAATCCCACCAATGCGACGGTCGCATCGCCCGATTTTCGAACTTCGAAGCCTTTGCCTCCGCCACTTGCTTTTGAGTGAGCAGCCGTCTTCTCCTCCTTGAGTTTGAGCTGGGCGATTTTCGCCTTCAACTTCCCAATGTGAGCGTTGGTGGCTTTGTTTTTCTGGGTTTTATCGATCTCAGCGCGAATCAATTCGATTTGCTCTTTGATCGTAGCCAAGCCAATGCCTCCTGCATCGGGGTTTGGCACGTCGTTCTTGAAGGCTCTTACGAAAATCGCTTTCAACCAAGAGTCTCATTCTTTGTGCGATAAATGAGAACCGCCACCAACATTGCCGTCATAGTCATCCCGATTGAAAGGAAAGGAACGCTTGGATTTTCACTTTCCTCCTCTGAACTATCACATACTGAACCGATGCCGTCTTCATCTGCGTCAGCCTGATCGGTATTGGCAATATATGGGCAATTGTCAGTTAGGTCCGCCACCCCATCTCCATCATCATCAGCATCCGTGTTGTCACCGATTCCGTCTCCGTCCGTATCCGTTGTTTCGTTTTGGTTGTAGGGGAATGCATCGTCGGTATCGTTCATCCCATCTCCATCATCATCAGCATCGCTGTTGTCTCCTAATCCGTCGCTGTCAAAGTCTGCGGATTCATTTGCATCGTTTGGAAACGAGTCCTGGTCGTTGTCCACTCCATCTCCATCAAGGTCATCATCGCATGCATCTCCGATGCTGTCATTGTCAACATCACTTTGGTTTGTGTTTGCGTTTTCTGGACAATTGTCATCATCGTTGGATACGTCATCGTCATCGGAATCCCAATCTGGGGCTGCAACGGCAAAGGCTCGCTGAATGACGATATCGTTTACAGGTTGGTCGTTGCTCCCCGTTGGCGTTTCCGAGATGGCGGTGACGATATCACAACCTAACACCACTTCTCCGAACACGGTGTGGACGCCATCAAGCCAATCAGGTGTGCTGTTTTCGGGGATCACAAAGAATTGACTTCCTCCAGTATTCGGGGCACTTGTCTTGGCCATTGAAAGCATACAAGGTTGATGTGTGAGGTTTCCGTTGGCTTCATCAGGAATAGTCCATGCGCTTTCTCCATCTCCACCGCAGGACGAGTTGTTGCTTGGTTGCCCGTTACAATATCCTTGCCAGATGCCTGCATGGCCGCCGGTCCCGTCACCGTTTGTGAAATCGCCTGCTTGGATCATGAAACCATCAATGACTCTGTGAAAGGTCGTGTTGTCGTAACATCCCATCATCGATAGCATTGCAAAGTTTTTCGCAGTGATGGGGCTTTCAGAATAGTTGAGTTCAAATGTGATGTTTCCAAGATTATTGCCCAATTCAAATTGGATATGTGATGGTGAATACATACTTTCTGTGTCGCATCCTTGTAGAGAATAATTCAGCGTCAAATCAAACAACGTGCTTGTTTGAGACGATGCGGCATTTGGAGGTGGGGCATTGTTCACTTCCTGGACCGAAGCAGACACTGTAATCGTGCGTATCTCATTATACATGCTAGGAATCCATCCTATTGTGACATTGAAGGATTCTTCTTGGCCTGCCTCAATGTAGAGTTCATCCGGTGCACTTGAGTACAATCCATCACTGGTGATTTGAATTGCGACCTTCTCGACATAGGCCGTTGGATTGGATACCGTACACATGAATGAATCATTTCCACCAGCCAAAGGGTCTTCTGGGGCCAATGTGTCATCACATGTCATGGATACGGCAGCACCTGAGATCTGAGCATGAGATGTAATCGGAGTGAGTAAAAAACCAAGAATGACGAGAAGAATAACAAATCTGCGCATGTTAAGACTACTCCTGTTTACCATTTATTGTTTTTTACATGCTTGTTGACCATCTGATGAGAACGATGCCCTCAAACGGGACCTGCCCCTGCCTTGCACCATGGGCTTGGAAATGATTGGACTCCTTGTCCACGCTCCGACCCTTGACCACCTTCTCGGCCTGACATGGGGTGAATTGAGGGCCCATATGGAGGCAGGGAGTCTGCGTGACCTTCGTCCCGTTCAAGATAATCGCCTTACCGTCACATTCGCCATTGATGCTGAAGCAGAATGGCTTGATTGGATGGAACAACAAGAGGGTGACGAAACCGGACCTGTTCTCGATGTTCTTTCATCATGTAAGAACGGCGAAGAGGGCCTACTCTATCTCATGAAATGGGCCAGTCCAGGCTTTTGGGAAGTTTGGGAGGGCCGTGCCTTCCTCTACCTTGAAGAAGCCATTGGTAGAGAGGCGAGTGACATCCACGAATTGTACACTGCATCGCTATGGGGTGAGGTCTCACAGCGTTTGAGGGGATTATCAGAGGATGAATTTTCTCAACGAGTTGTGATGAATTGGATGCAACGTCGTGTTGAATTGGGTGAAACCATTGAGGAATCAGAAGACCCGAAAATTGTTCCAACTTTTGAGGCTCATACAAGAGCGTCGAAAACCCTGGTGTATACGGTGAATCGTGCTGAACAGGACGATGACCTGGTGTTGATTATTGGACGGGAACATCTTGATGCTTCAAAATGGGGTCACGGAGAATGGAATCTTTCGGCTCGTCTTCATCCTTGAGAAGCGAGGGGTTCAAAATCAACCTGCCGAACGGTAGGACTGATGTCGGAAGATACGCCTGCAGACGAGCCTGTTGAAGAGACCGTGCCTCCTGTCGTTGAAGAAGTTCCTGAAGAGACCTCAGGCGAAGGCATTGACGCACCTGTGGAAGAAGAGCGTGACCCTCTTGAAGTCGCTCTTGAACGTGCAGAATTCGCAGAGAAAGAAATCGCGTACAGGGATGCTGAAATCCAGAATATCAGAAAGCGTATGATGGCTGAGAAAGCCGAAGTGATTCAATACGGTGGCATGGGGCTTGCTCGACGGATGCTGACCATTCTCGGTGACGTTGACCGTGCCCTCACCGGTATCGAAAGTGACGATGAAAGCCCTGTCGCACAAGGACTACGATTGCTCCGTAACAAATTGTGGCATGAACTACAGGCTGATGGCGTGATTGCCATTGAAGCCAAGGGCCAAATGTTTGACCCTGCTAAAATGGAAGCAATCACCATGATTCCTCCCTCAGAACACTTTGCCGCTGGTGCAGTTGTTGATGTGCTTGAAGAGGGATACATGTACAAAACGAAGGTCGTCACAGTCGCCCGCGTCGTCGTTGCATCGGAATGATCAGCCAGCGTGAACGCCTGTGTCAAAGGTAGAGCACCGAAAGATAGCATCGTTCTCAACCAGCCATTCAATGACTGCCGAGGGAACACTCTGTTTCAGAACTTCACGTGTGGCATCATCGTCCATCACCGTTGATAACATCCGTATTGATTGACGAACACGCCATCCTTCGAAGGTTTCTCGCTCGTGAAGGTCAACGTGATGAATGGTCCAATGACTGGCCTGATACAATTCAGCGGTTGGGCCGTCTGAAGTGACCAGTACACCCTCTCCGTGAGCCTCAGTCGCATGCTGAACCCAGTTTGGAGCGTCGTTGATGTCGTCAATGCCGATGATTGTGATTGCGTGCTGATGTGCAGAAGCCCATGCTTGAATCATCTCGTTTCGCTCGTCGTATGTCCAGGGATTACGAGATTCCCACTCTGCTTGCGCTGAGCCAATCGCTACGACCACCTCACCGCCTTGAGCATGCTTAATTGCAGCCTCGACAAGTCTTGCATGGCCCATATGGAACGGTTGGAATCGACCCAAGACAATGCATCGTACCATTGTCCAGCCTCACATGAAATGGGATTCAACGTCAACCTCTGGAAGGTTCAATCCAAAGTCGTTGAAACAAGCGATCATTCTCTTGCACCCTTCAATCATCTCTTCAACGGGTGTTTCACCCATGGAACCGACTCGGAACATCTTCCCCTTGAGATGGTCTTGTGCTCCAATAACCTGCGTGGCATAGGTGTCTTTGAGGGCACTTCGCCACTCGTCATTGATGCCTTCCGGGTACATGATGGCCGTTACAGTGGAGCTTTGTTGGCCAGAGTCAGCGAGCAGCATGAAGCCCAATTCTGTGAACAAGGAGCGAACCCCCGATGCCAAGCGCTTGCAACGTTCCCATCGTGCTTCATTTGTCTCTTCTCTGAGAGTGTCAAGTGCTGCAGACCATCCCATGGCGAGGTTGATTGCAGGCGTCCATGGAGTTTGGTCGTCATCTCCTTTCTTCAGGGCAGCGATCATGTCAAAATAATAACGAGGATTGGTGTCATTTTGCAAATGTATGGCTTTCATACGCTCCACGCAATGCTCACTCACCGCTACTGCAGCAATACCTGATGGCCCTGCAGTACACTTCTGGGCGCCCATGACGACCGCTTCTGCTTTCCACTCGGCGGGGTGGACTGGCATGCCTCCCACCGATGTGATGCCGTCCAGGATGAACGAAACCTTGTATCGTTCACAAATCTCTGCGATAGCGGCAGCATCTTGGGTAATTCCAGTACTGGTTTCGTTGTGACAAATGAGGAGGGCCTCATAGCATCCACGTTCGAGTTGCTGTTCCAGTTCATAGAGGTCAAATGAGCGACCCCAATCGTATTTGATGTGCTTCACATTGCAAAATTGTTCACAGATGTGGGCAACACGCTCACCGAATTTTCCGTTGGTCGGGACAAGCACCAAATCATTTTGACGAAAGCGATTTGCGATGACCATCTCCATTGCGGCAGTTCCACTCCCGGTGACGACCACCACTTTGTAACCGTCTTCTCCAGTCCAAGACTGAGTTTTCATTTCGGGTGATGAAGGGGATAAATTGAATGCGTAACGGAGCCCAGAGTTAAGTCCAGCCATCACCTTTCGGAACTCAGGGCCTCGGGCGGTCATAACGGGTGTTGCCATCGCTTGAAGACAGGCGTCGTTCATGCGTACGGGTCCGGGGACGAGGAAGCAATCGCCGCTGTAGGCCATGCATCTCCCTTGGCCCGACGGTCTTTGAAACACACCCCTCTTCACCCTCCCAAAGGGGTGTGCCAATGCGCTGACCTCATAGGGAAGGGCGGAGAGCGGTGAACATGCTCCGTGTGGGTATTGCGATGCTCCAAGGTGCTCGTCACGAGCATGCAGAAGCTCTTCGTGGTGCAGCAGCGGAATTAGGTTTTGAGGTTGAAACCGTCGAATGCCGTCGAGCAGACCACGTTACTCCCGACCTTGACGCAATGATTTTGCCCGGAGGTGAATCCACGACGATGCGGATTGCAAGTCAGTATGAATCAATGCTCAGTGCGCTCTTTGACTGGATGGATTCTCACCCTCAGAAACCCGTTCTAGGAACCTGCGCAGGCGCTATTCTTCTCGCTTCGCCAGGCGCTGACCGTAGTCCCTATGTTGGGGCAAAAATCGCTCGAAATGCTTGGGGTCGTCAACGCCAATCCTTTGAGGGCGTGGTTGATGTTGTCATTGATACACCTCAGGCAGACTACAAACGAATCGCTCCGATTGGCCCCGACCGGTTTCAACATCAGCCTCTCGAAGTACAATCGTTGGGAGCCGACACCTTGGCAACAGGATTTCCGGGTGTGTTCATTCGTGCTCCTCGCTTTGATGCGTCGAGTGTTTCTTGCACCGTTTCTGCTCGTTTGGGTGATGAGGTTGTAGGAGTTTTAGACGGTAGCAAAATGGGTCTCACTTTTCACCCAGAGTTGACCTTGGACCGACGCTTTCATCGCTGGCTTCTCAACCAAGCCAAGCAACAAAAGGGGGCGGTCTGATGTTGCGCTTACCGATGGCTACCGAGGTGCTCCCTGCGGAAGAAGGTGAAGCGGAGGGATGTATCCAGTGCCAACAGGGTAGTAAATTGGTGCTCTTTGTGACCGGAAAATGTCACTGGGGCTGTGATTATTGCCCGCTTTCAGAGAATCGTAGAGAAACGCCTGACATGTTTGCAAACGAGCGTCGTTGTACATCTTGGGATGAGGTGATTGAGGAGGGCCATGCCATGAAAGCCACGGGAACTGGTATCACTGGAGGCGACCCCATGCTTGATTTAGAGAAAACACTCGAAGCCGTGGTTCAACTCAAGGCGGCCTTTGGTGAAGAGCATCACATTCACGTGTACACTTCAATTCCTTTCGAACCTGCACGAGCAAAGGACTTCGCTGCGGCAGGGCTTGATGAAATACGCTTCCATTTGCTCGACGGTACCACCAAAAAATATCGGAAAACAATGGATGAATGTGCAAAACATGGAATCACAGTAGGAGTAGAATTGCCTTGTGAGCCGGATAAAGAACAGGAATTATTCTCACTTCTCGATGAATTGGCTACCGTGCCAGTCTCCTTTCTCAACCTCAATGAATTAGAAATCACAGTCGGTAACCAAGAAAATATGGATGTTCGCGGTTTCAATTTGAGCGGTGGTATTACGGCTGCTGCAGAAGGGTCTGCAGACCTTGCTCTCCGATTGAAGGAAGCGGCCAAAGACCAACCCTATCACCTCAAATTCTGCACGGCCAAATACAAGGATGCTGGTCAGTTGCGAAATCGCTTCAAGCGCCGAGGCCAGGCAACCTTGCGCCCCTACGAGGTTCTCAGTGACGACGATACCATCCTGTTTGGAGCTATACCTACTCCGCTTGCAGATGCCAGTGATGATTTGGCAGAACTCAAGTCGAACCTCAACATTGCAGACGGTTGGATGCGCTATGATGGTGCTTCCCAACGCATCGAATTACCCCTCTCTTTGGCAGAAGAACTTGCCCCACATCTGAGTGTACCAGTCATGCTGGTTGAGGTCCATCCAACCCATGAACGACTTGAGGTTGGTTTGGTCCATCTCAACGACCACAGATGAACACAGGATGGCTTAAACCTCAAGGGCGGGTGGGCGATTTACCTAGGGGCTCGTGGTCTAGGGGTT
>QQSD01000080.1 GCA_003602485.1 Candidatus Poseidoniales archaeon
AGGTGGCGACGCGAATCAATTGATGGTTCAACCCATCCTTGAAACGGAGGCGAAGGAAGGATGTCAATCCAACCATCTTCGTAACGCCGTCGACAAGATGGGCAACGGAGCCCCTGGTTGGTGCCCATTGATTTCAATCGCTGTCCACAATCCTCACAAGGCGGGCGTTGTTTTTGACGTGGCAGGAATGAAATAAGTCGAATTTGTTCAATGTGAAGAACACCGTGGTGGTCGACCAAACCACGTACTTCGAACCTGTCCTCAGGCATCAACCAGCGAGCCAATTTATTCACGGGACCACCCTCAAAAAATGCCACCATCGGACCCACATCAGTCTCAAGACGAGCATGCTTTCTCTGAGGATGAACCTCGAGAGCGAGAAGCCTCGCCTCAACAGGTTCCGCAAGGTGGTCACCAGATGCTTGATTGGTGATGAATACACGGTGGAATTGGACATCTTCTGTATTACCGCTGCTCACAATGAGGCCTGCTGCTTCTTCGGCAGCCTCAAATGTTCTCGCACGAACACCAAACAGAACGGGAGAATGGCCGCGTGGTGCTATGAGGCTCGTTCCTTTCCGAGGATCTCGAGAAAATACAATCTCCGGCCATTCGTCAATTTCACGAATGACGGCATCATCAATTCTTCTTGGCGTTTCATAATACTCGGGTTTTCGCCATGCTATGGCCTCAAATGTTACGCGTTTTGAATGCCAGGAGAGGGCTGCAATAGCGCCAATTTGACCCAGACCACCCCATGCCTTGGTCGGAACAGGTGCCTCATCAAGGGTGACTTCACTACAAATCGCTTTGCAATAATACATGTCATTGGGTTTTTTTGAAAACCAAACCATGCCGGGAGATGAACTAACTTGAATTCGCGATGACATCGTTGAAGGGGATACTGAACCACCAAGCGGTTCAATCTCGGCCCCCCAATGTCCTTCAAGAAATTCAATCAATTTGGATTCATCATCGCACTTGATTTCAACGCCAAGAGCGGCATTCCCTCGTGTCCTATTCTGAGCAAAAGGCCACAAGCGAACCAAACGAGGCTGTCCGACTTCAGCCCAAGAGGGGAGCGAGCGAAGTAGCTTATCGAATACTTCTGTTGTGCAACCCCCACCCAAATGGTCGGTATCATCAAGTCCAAGCCAGCCCATATGTCACCCTCAAGGTTGGAATTTGTCTCCTGTATCTGATTCGTCTAAGATTCGCTCGATGACATCAATGAGGCCCCGGTATTGATTGACGCGAAATAAACGGACGCCTTGTGACCATCCCGCCCCCATATCTGAACGTCGGTCACCTACCATGGCGTCAAGTGGATGAATGGATGTAGGTTTTTCTCCCCACCAATCAACATCGTAATGAGGAATTTCATACATCTCGCTAGCGCATTCTATATTGTGAGATGAAGCTTGGTTGAGGAGGCTACGGCCAAGAAGTAGCATGCCGGGCATAGGTTTCCGACAACGGCAATCGTCCTCATATTTGTGAGGGCACGTGATGACGAGGTCAATATGAGCGTCTGGGTCACCTAATTGCAAAGCGTCAAGGAGAGTTGTATGAATCTCTGTTAGCCTATGATGATCCCATTTCCCCCTCGAAATTGCCGATTGGTTCGTCACCACGCAGATCAAGTAACCTGCTCGACGCAACGCTCCGACAGCTTGGGCCGCCCCTGGAAGTAATTCAAGTTCAGCAGGCGTATTGACGTAGCCCTGCCGACCAAGGTTGAGGACACCATCTCTGTCAAGGAAAATCAAAGGGCGGCCGTTGACTTGGGGGCGGTTTTCATTGGCGAACCATTGAACGTAGGCACCCCGCATAGTCTGGGGAAGCCACGGTCACACATGGCCTTTGCCAATGTTTGGAGACCTTCATAGGAAAGCAGGGGCTGGAGTGACATGTGCTGATGGAGTCAACGACCGGGACGCTCATCGGCGCCATCGGCATGGGTCTGCTGGCTCTCTCCTGGTTAGCAAGAAAGCGTCCTACGCTTCGAATTGCTCAAATTGGATGGGTCTGTGTCGGACTTTATTTTTTCAATCAATCGTGGGTTTATTTGGGGCATGACGACCTCATTTTAACCGTGATGTGTGCACTCACACTGCCCCTTTCAATAGCGATGGCGTGGTGGGAAGACAAGGCAACTGAGCAGCAAAAAACCGCCATTTTATGGGCAAGAGGGACGGTCGCATTTGCTGGTGGACCATATCTTCTCATTGCGTATGTTCCTTACCTAAGCGTGTTGGCGATTTGGTTTGTTGCCACACAATCAGCTTGGTTTCTTGGATTTTCAACCGGTCAAGAAATCGAAGTTGGCACTACGTGGGTCAATGCCAATTCAGGCCGAGTTTCATGGGAGAACTGGGATGGAAACCGATGGTTTTCAACAGATTTTACAGGAGAATACGCATTCCAATCTGAACTCATGCTCGCTGACGGGACCATGATTGGGATCAATTTTGTGTTGGCGTGTACGGCCCTTCAATCAATGGTCCTCTTCATTGGAGCAATTTCAGTATTGGACCTGCCTTGGAAAAAGCGAGTTCGAGCATTGCTGCTCGTACTGCCACTCATCCATTGTCTCAATGTGTTCCGTAACGCCGGCCTCATTTGGATGCACATGACATATACGCAGTGGGATTTGTGGGGATTGACCGTCTTTGAGTTCGGTCACACCTACATCGCAAGGTTTGTGAGTTTATTCGCCATGTTCCTCATTGCACTCATTATGTTTGAAATTCTTCCAAGCATGCACCGTAACATCATGAGTCTCAGCAACCCAATTTTTGGAAAAAAACAGAAGAACTAAACCGCTTCACGGCAATTCTTTCAGCCATTGTACTCTTTCTAAAACGAAAGCACATTGGGGTTGAAACCACTCATAGAGATGAAAAAGCCCCTGGCTGGTAAGTCCAACGCAGCGACCCTTCAGGAATCACCGCATAATGCGCCATTATTCGAGGTTCATTAGCCACACGGGAATGATACTCAACCAAACGAGGGTAATTTGCTAGAATTGATTTGTCTACACCATCAAAATTTCCGGAGAACATACCAAAGACATGGGTGAACACTTTCAGGTCAGCGATGTTCATATTGGGCGTATTTGCAATCCATCCAGTAGAGGACTGAGAAATCTTCTCTTCAAGGAGTGTGAGACTCTTTGTTCCTTTTGCATCAGGCTCAAAAAGTGCTTCACGTGCCCGAGTACGTTCCTCTGCATCCTCGATTGAAAACGTTCCATCAAGGATACCGGAATGAGGCCCAATGCCGTCAAGAAACTCATCAACCTTTGCAGCATCATAGGGCTTGGCGGGAATCAAATCACACATCTTACCAAGGTAGCGCAAAATAGCGACCGATTCAGAAAGATCACCGTCTGGTGTTTGGAGAAGAGGGACCAGCCCCCACGGCAATGTACCGTCGTTCTTCATCTCGGCAAACATCTTGCCGTCAATTGCCACATCCTCCCAATCAAGGTTTGCGAGACTAAGGGCTACTCGTGAGGCTTCTGCAAGACCGGGTATAGGCCAGTAATAGAGTCGATAGGGCTTTGATGTCATGATTCTTCCTCGTGTGGGGCTGCAGAGATTCCTATTCAATCGTTGTGGATTGATGCAATGAGAAGCACATACTGACCTAGCACATCAGTCATTGATAAGAAAGCCATCGTCGTTTATGAATTGTCGAGATGTTGAATGTTATGATGCACCCGTTGGGATTTTCCTGCTTGGAAAGAATGATGCCATTGATGGTGGTGGAGCAAATATGCACCCAGCCCTCGCATCGTTTACTTTTGCTCGCGGCTCTCGAACGGTCAAGAATCGATGTGTCCTCGCTGCAATGACCAACAAACAAAGTCACTCCGATGGAACCCTCTCGGATGAAGAAATTCGCTGGCTCGAAATGCGTGCAGAAGGTGGTTTTGGCATCGTAACGACGGCAGCCTCCAACGTCAGTGAATACGGCAAAGGGTGGGAGGGGGAGTTTGGAGTTTGGTCCGATCAACACGTCCCCGGACTCACTGAATTAGCCACTCGGATTTCAAAAAACGAGAGCATTGGGTTGGTGCAATTATTCCACGGTGGTATGCGTGCACCGGAGGGAATTAATGGAGTTCAGCCTGTTTCAGCAAGTGAGAACGGTGGACGGGGTATGAACGGTACGTTGAGTCGGGCTATGAGTGAAGAAGAAATAGAAGCAGTAATCCTTGATTTCGGAAAAGCAGCAGCCAGATGTGAACGTGCTGGATTCGAAGGTGTAGAGTTGCACGGTGCACACGGTTACCTCATTGCACAGTTCCTCGGAGCGGAGACCAATCGCCGAACAGACAAATGGGGTGGGGGCATTGACAACCGCTGGCGGTTTTTACAATCCATTATCACGACAGTACGTGAACACACTGGTCCTGATTTTCTCGTCGGCCTTCGCCTTTCACCCGTTCTTGCTTCCGCAGGTTTTGAAATCAATGATGCATTGGAAACTGTTGAGATGTGCACCTCAATGGAACTTGATTTCATTCATGTTTCGTGTTGGGATATTGATGAAAGGGTCGAGTACGATGGCCACAATAATACGTATACTGAATGGTTTGCACACGTCCTCAAAGGAAGGTTGCCCCTCTTCACTACGGGCATGATATGGAATGCTGCCGATGCTCAGAAAGCCATAGAACAAGGAGCTGATTTTGTGGGGGTTGGTCGTGTTGGAATCGCTCATCCGGACTGGCCGCGCTACCTCGTTGAAGGCTCCAAAAGCCCAGACACCCCTCCATTTTCTCCTAAACAACTCAGTCGTGCAGGTTTGAGTTCAACATTCATCAAGTACATGCGTGCATGGGAAGGTTTCGTTAGCGATTAACAACGCCCTTGCCGCGATTCGAACGCGGGTTCCTGGCTCCGGAGGCCGGGGTGATATCCACTACACTACAAGGGCAGTCTTGCCACGGTGTAGAGAGTATGGAGTTTTTGCTTAGACTTTGGGAGACCAGATATCCATCGGGTCGTCGCGCGTCCAAAGAGTACCGCTACCAGATGGATATTCAATCGTCTCTACACCGTCCAAAATCATCCCCATGAGTTCCGGGTCTGGTGCGTCCACAACTGAATTGATGGAACCGGTCACATCGGTCATGTGTGGTAGTTCGTAAGATTGTTCCTGAGCATTGATTTCCAAGGATGAGGGTTGTTCTAGCACCGACGGTGTAGATTCATCAAACATCGTGCTCGCTTGTTCAAATCGGGCTTCATCGTCCCATTCTTTCATGTCCATTGCTTCGGGTTTATTCGAGCGCAAAAATGTGAATAAAAGACCTGCGAGGACGATAAACACCAGACCCGCAGAAGCATAGAGAATATCATTTGAGACACTTGCAACAATGTCTGCATTATCACCAACACCATCACCATCGGTATCCTTAGATTCGTCCGGATCGTTTGGGAAGGCGTCCTTATCATCTGGCACACCGTCTCCGTCACCATCAAATGCGTCAAACGTAGTTTCGCAGAGGACGAGCAGCAATTCAAGTTCTTCCTCATCTATACTTTCGTCATCGTTGGCATTGATTGATTCAAAATCATAAGAATTAGCCCATTGATGACTCTCAAGAGATGAAAGCGTTACACGTTCTCTCCCTTCGGAATATTCATCATAGACATACAGGAGTTCAGGTTCACACGAACAGCGATGTTGCAGATATTCTCTGTATTCAACGAGTTTGTCACCGTTCAAATCCATCACTTTACGGTCTTCAGCTGATGCATCAATATTGCTGGCCTCTGAATCTTCAAGCAATCCACTTGCATCCCTGTCAAGTTTCGTGAACATATTTTTCGCATCTTCCTCACAACCTGTGACCTCAGTAGGTTCAACGGGTTCTACTGGTTCAATAGGGAAATCCGTTTCAACCCATCGTGCTACCAATCCAAACTCTTCAGCGTCACTTACCCCACGTATCGTGATATCCATTCGCCCGTTCATTGGGAGTTCAAGGGTGACCATGTGATTGGTGCCTGACATTCCTCCCTTGATGGTGACATCAGAGGAATCTGTCTCAATACCTGCACCTGGGCCGGGTCGACCCCCACCAGTGAAAATGACTTCATATTGGACACCATCAATGAGGATCTGAATGTCTCCTGAGCCCCCATAGGTTTCCACTTGGAAATATTCACCTGGTTCTGAGAGCATGGAGTAAAACTCAATGTATCCGTCTTTTCCAACACTGATGCCATCAAGTGCTTCATCGTTAAAGAGTTCAATAGGGATTCCATCGTAGTCCCAAACATAGCGGTCAGCAAATTCAGCGACGATGTTGACTCCAGTAAATGCGGAATCGGTGGTGAGTAAGATGTACCACCAGCCTGGCGTTGGGTCATTGAAGGCGATTCTATCTTCGGCACCCTCTGCTGTCGAATGGTGGTCATACGTTGATTTGGTAGGTGCTTGGTCCAACCTCATGAAGAGTGCAGCTTCACCTGCTCCGTCAGAGAGGTCAATTATGAGACGTTCAGTATCTTGAGGGACATTCACTTTGAAGTATTGTGAAAGACCCTTGTAGCCACTGATTAAGCCATATTCAACACCTGGCGTAAGCGTAATTGCATCATCTGGCTCGATGTTATCTGGTGGGTAAACAAAGTCTGCAACGATGGTAAACTCGCGGGCAGAACGGAATGAATATGCGGTGATGTAGTAGAGACCGGGTTCGACATCAAAGAGGTGAACTTCCTCGTTATTCCCTTGGTTGGTTGACCAGGCTTCGAGGGTGGGAGTTTGTTCTTTGCCATCTTCGTCAAAGTCTGCAGGTTCTTCGTCAAATCCAATGTCCCACCATCCTGTTGGTGTTGGTGGACTGTAGTATGAAATCCCAATGTCAATGTTGCCCATGCCTCCATAGGTTCGAACTCGCAGATCTGCAAGAGGTTCTGTTATGTTAACGTAGTAATAATTCGCTCCAATATCTCCATTGCCGCTAAAAACATCTTGATTGGTCACGGGGATACTCTCCTTGAGTTCGGTCATATCGTCAAGAGTCGGTGGGGGGTCAGCAATATCAGCATCCAATTCAATAATCAATTCACTGACATCCGTATCAAGAATCATCGTAAACCACATCACGCCTTCCTCGGGCCATGACCATTGGTTGAATATGAAACCAAATTGTGCTTCGACCACTGAATCGTAATTCCACTCGTCAGGAATTTCTTGGGATTGACTGTAGAGTGTATAGGATGTCATTGATTCAAAATCATCAAATTTAAGCGAATAGGACGACCATGAAAGCGAGCGTGTGTATTCTTCTATCTCAGTAAAAAAGAGCAGCGTATCGCCTGCAGAGGCCTCGTCGAGGTCATAGGATTCACCAATGAATAATTGAACTGCTTGGGCCACTATACTGCCATCAGGCATCACCCAGTCCGCTCCTTCGATGAAGCCTTCTCGCGTACCAGCGTCGTATTCATCAGTTGTGAGGTCGCCTTCGCCTTCGGAAAATGACCAGTGTGAAATTAAGTCCCATGCATCTGCAACAGAGGAATTGCTCTTGGTCGAAATTGAGAGATTATCCATCAATCCTTCAAAGTAATTGCATTCACAACCTGCGCCCATTCGTGCGAGGTAGAGTTCATCACAATCTTCTCCCGATGTGAAGCAGTCGTTGGAACCGAAATCACCGACGGGAATCGTTGCTTTGTCAGCACCGAAGGTACCAGCAGATTCTCCGTTGATGAAAAATTCTCCACCAACATTACGTTCAATGCGGACTTCAACGTGGGACCATGTGCCTACATCAACGGACATGTTCGCATTGGGATGTTTGGAGAGGCTGTATTCCGATGCGTAAGCAAGGGTACCCTCATTGAGGTACATCCCCCACCCATAATCACCCTTCATCATGATGAATTGAAGATCTTCATCGTGGTAGGGATGCACCCACGCTTCAAGAGAAAGATGTGTCGCATTTGTTACATTCAAATCTTCATCGTGGAGACTTACGATATGGTCGCCATCACCGTTGAAGCGGAGTGAATAGTCTGCACCAGGTCCAATTTCTACAACACCGTAAACCGGGAAGTATTGAGGGTCATTTTCCAAATCATTCCACGTACCTGGCATGATGTTACCCATATTGGTGCTTGCGATGTGAACGTAATCTTCATCCCCACCTGCAGAGGGTTGTGCATCACCCCAGTTACGATAGAGGAATGGTGTTCCGTCATGCCACCGATAATCACCCTCTCCTGCAATGTCTGAGAGACCTGTCCAAAGGTGACGAGATTGATTATCCCATGATGCAAAGGTGTCGAAGAGCCAGGTATTTTCCGAATCATCATCAACGGTGGTCAAAAACCCATCCAGGGAACGAGCAAAGGAAGCAGAATCTTCCCAAGAGGCTGCAGAGAGCAAATGGTAGGTGTTGTTATTTGCAGGATTTACTGCAGTATGAAGCACTTCAATCCCATCAGTTGTTTGGGATTGAGCTGAAGCCAACATAGGAGTGGCGAGGCTCAAAAGGAAAATGAAAACGATGCAAAGCGACTTCTTCATGTCATGTGCACATCTTCCGTACCTTATCAAAAAATTGGTGGGATGATTCTACAACAAAGGATGGAATGCTCATTGCAACTTCTTTCCACCTATTCGAAGGTCCGTCTGGAGTGGCATCTGATGTTCCCACGCAAATTCCTTCACGATACGCCAAGCTTTCTCTGAGCCTTCGTAATCTTTTACATCAATAATTTTATTTCGAGTATTTGCTTTGAAAGCAGCCACAGGCTCTGCATTGCGGAAAACAAGATAAGCAGACCCAAAACCAAACCGTTCTTTCATAATATCAGCGAAATAAGGGGCAATTGGGTCCGACGGTGGCAGAACGAAATCACGTATGGATGGGATGTTACGTGCCTCTTGGAGCAATTCTTTTCGGCCCCAACAAACCTGATGGAAATCCTCGATCAAGAAGCCCTTGACCAGTGTTTCATCTTCCTCAAATGAGTTGAGCACGACCTTTAATTCTTCAGGCTTGAAAGATGGACCGGATAATTGAGTCAATTGGCGGAGAGTGATGACGGGGTATTGTTCTACAAGTTTACGAATAAACTCCTTTCGTAACTCGGCTCTGTCAACATTTTCGGGAACAAACACACTTCTGAATCCACCGCGATAATCTTGAACGATATGACCTGTTCGAATCAAGGGCTGGATCAATTTTCTAAACTCTGATTGAGAAAGTGCGTGTCGTTCTTTGAATAGAACTGGGTCAGAGTGGTTGCTAAAGAATTCAACAATGTCCCACAATTCTTCATCTGCTGGCTGATTACGTATCGCTAAAATTTCTTGGAAATGTTCGTATGATGCCCAAACCTGATGCCCCCGTAAACTGACGCCCTGGTGAAGGCGATTAGCACTCGCCATACTTTTGAGGTCAACACGGTAAAGTTCACACCGGCCTCGCAGTGCGAAGTCATCTCGAATTTCTGTAACTTCCTTCAAGGCTTGCAGTTCGTTTTCATGACGTGTAGATTGATGCAAATGGTGACGGTGGAACAGGGCGCGCTCGGCAATCTCTCGCGGCTGTGGGTCAACGACAGCCCCGCGGATCATTCGCTCTCCGGTTACTTTGAATCCGATACCTTCCAGTGCATTTCGTGTGGCTTCATCAATATCGGTAATCGGCTCGCTGTTAAAATTCGAGAGAACTGCCACATCAACAAGTTGGGCTGCATGGTTGTTCAAGAGAATATCAAATGCCTTGCAGAACTCATCCAAGTAAGCTGTTGGAACGTGTAAATCTTTGATTTCAAGATAATCGTTGACTTTGAACATCAAGACCTTCCCGATGGGGTCAACACCCTTGAAGATAGGCAGATACCAACCACGGTCGAGAGCACTACGAACTTCCCAAATAAAGCGTGAGACATAAGGGTCAGACTGTGTCAAAATGCGAACATTTCTGTCCTCTCTGCGAGGACGTTGCAATAATTCAACTTCATCGGGAGCACAGAAAAAGGCCTCTGGCTCTGGAACAAGAGCCATGACGCGGGCAATTCGCTTGTCTCTTTCGAGGTTCATGAGAGCAATGGTTAATTCTTCAAAACTACGAGACACATAGAATCTCAGCGTACTAGCACGCACTGGTCCCATTCGACGAATGACCTCTTCGAGAGCATCTTCAAAGGACATTGGAGGATATACTTCGTGGACTCGATGGAACAGTGAAAGTCGGCGACGGCGTCCTGCAACCTCTTCAAATTGTTTCACAACGAGCATTTGACGCTCGAGATTACTCAAGGCATTTTTGAGATCTCGCTGGAGTGCTTTATGCTCATCACCTTTGGGATAATTTGCCATAATCTCTTGCCGTGTGACGTTTTCACCGGGTGGTATTTTTGAAAGTATTTCATCTTCCATTGGCCCAATCCATGCTTCCGGTTTCAATCCGAGGAGCATCGATATATTGCGACGTGTCGTATAACCGATACGATTGTGTAACAAACGACCCATGATCACATCTGAATCAAGTTGAACATCTTTCCAATCACTGAATTTGAATTCATCAACTCGGTACAGCAATTCCTGCTGCTTCTGGAACAATACATGCTCGTTAAATGCGGTGAAACTATCATCGTAATTCTTGAATGATTTTTCAAGAACCATGTTCTGTATCCAACGATATTCAACAACTTCTTCCTCGCCACCAGTCAATTGATGCTCATCAATTTTGAGGATATACTCGGCCTCGTCTGTCTGTATATAGAATCCAACAGAGACAACATTTCTCGATTCGAGGTGAAGAAGGGCCCGTTCTATCAATAATTGTGGGAACGGCAAACGATCAACCATTTCTTCCGCTGTTTTGGGACCTTCGGACCCGAGCATCTCAATGATTTTAACACGAAGGGCTTCTTGAGGGTCGCCTAATTCGTGTTCCTTCCAGTCCGTGGGTTTCGTCCCATCAAAGGAAACTGCTACCTTGAAACTCAGGCCACGTGTGTGGAGTTCAAGCAAGTTTTCGACATCCTTTCCACCGTTGACGGCCAAACAGCCGAGTGTACCGTGTATTTCTGCCATGTAAGGAGTGAACCATTTACCGTCCAATTCTTCAAGACCGGTCCCGTCAATTTTTGTAATTTCACCAGATTGTGCCAATTCCTCGACCCAAGAACGAATGGTTTCATGGGAGATGTTGTTGAGTTTCTCTTTGTAAAGTGGATTGTGGAAATCTCGGTCCAAGCCTCCTCCGTGACTCATTAGGCGGTAGAGGCCTTTGGAGTCAGTTGGAACCGGTGCTTTGTCGAGATAGAATGCATTGAGTTGCTCTTGTGAAAGTTCCGTAGCAAGAGAGCGAGTACCGAGAAGGCGTTGCAAAATCGCTGGATCAATATCCTTCACCAAAAATGCACGAGTCTTCATTGACATCAAGTCTTCAAAGGCAGACATGAACAAAGACATGCCGAGCCTTGACGGTACGACCACTTTGGTGTGCACGATGCGTGCATCACCTGAGGCACATGCGGAAAGGAAATGTTCGAGGCCGATGAGGTCGATGTCACCAAACATGATTTCATTCTTAGCTTCCCGCATCAACAAACTGTCATCTGTCGTACGATGCTTCTGCAACAAAGCCTCGGCACGTTGCTGAAATTGTTGTGGACTGATCTCTTCGGAACCCATCCGTTTTGGAATAATAAGGGAGCGACCTGCGACCTCTCGGAATCGCTTTGAAAAAATCTGCGTGTTAATGATGTAGCGTTCAATGACTTCAAGATGGTTATTTTCACGAAAGGCAGTATACATTTCACCCGGATCTACTTCTTGGGAGGTTTTGAGCAGGAGGCCGTTTTCATCGAATGACATTTCAATGACTGCTATACCATTGGCCTCGGCGAGTCCTGCCATGAAATATCCAAGAGCTGTGTTGAATCCACGGCCGCGGCAAGTTGTGATCATGTACGTAGGATATGCACCTGTAATGACCTGTTCAACAAGAATCCGACGGTGGTCAGGAACTTGGAAGGAATCAATTGAATGTTCCTCAAGATGTCGAGCAATCGCATTGGCCACATCTTTGGAAAGGCCGTACGCCTCGCTCAACAAGATTCGTGGGTCTTGTTCCTTACGAAGTGCGACAATGCAGTGTCCAATGAGATCCAACAGGGCTTGGGAGAGTTCACGACTTCTCGAGCGGGCTTCACCCGACCATGATGGGATGGTGGGACGGTGGCCAGTAACTGCCGTTACATTGACTCGTGTACCTTGGATGTTCGTTACCCTGTAGGTAGAACCACCCAACATAATCACGTCACCTGTTCGCAAATTAGAGACGAATGAGCCTGATAATTTCCCGAGGATTGAACCTTCGGCATTGAAGACAAGATAGGAGTTATCGGGTGCGATAGTCCCGATATTTGTGTAATAGATCATTCGAGAATATCCTCGCTTTCCGTAGACATTTTCCTCCCAGTCGATCCAGACTCGTCGTTCGTCTTCGAGCATGTCAAGAACTTCGATGAAATCGTCGTATGCGAAGTTTCTGTAGGACCAAGAATTGACGATGACCTCATATGCCTCATCAATGTCTAATTGGTTGATAATAACAAGTCCAATCATGAATTGAGCGACGACGTCAAGACAATTTTGAGGGAAATCAAGACGATCCATGTCACCGGTTTGGATGGCTGCCTGAAGGGCTGCGAGTTCAATTAAGTCATCAACACTGGTGGGGAGGAATCGAGCACGGGGAATACCCCCTACGTGGTGGCCTGCACGACCAATTCGCTGGAGGGCTGTAGCGATATCACCCGGGCTACCGACTTGGAGCACCAGGTCAACCGAACCGATGTCAATACCCATTTCAAGAGAAGATGAGGTGACGACCGCACGAAGATGACCGTATTTCAATTTCTTTTCAACATCAAGACGTATGTTCTTGTCCATTGAACCATGATGACCCTCAACGAGTTCACCGAGGTAGGGGCGTAATTTTTGAACGATAGTCTCGGTCATCTTTCTCGTATTTGCAAAGACCAAAGTGGTGGTATGTGCACTGATCAGGTCCGCAATGGCCTCTATATTGTATTCCAACACCTTAAGCACAGGTAGGTCACTAAATTTCGGATGCGTAATGAGGATATCCAAATCCAATTCCCTCGACCCTGATATCTTGGCAATTGAAACCTCAGTCACCTGACCCCTTGCTTCCCGGTCGTCGCTGCTTACCAAGTATTCAGCAACTGTTTCAAGCGGTTCCATCGTTGCAGAGATACCAATTCGCTGAACTGGATTTTTGAGCAAGGAATCCAAGAGGGAAAGCGTGAGTGAAAGATGTACACCTCGCTTTGTTGAGACCATTGAATGCAATTCGTCAATAATCATGAACTCCACTTCACTTACAATCGGCTGGAAGCGGGGAGATGTGATGGCGATAGCCAAACTTTCGGGTGTGGTGATGAGGATGTGTGGGGGCTTTCGAAGCATCTTTTGTCGGTCTGATTGGGATGTATCACCGGTTCGCAAGCCAACTCGAATTTCTTGTGCCCTGTCAGGGAGATAATTCTCCTTGATTTCATTGAGAGGACCAATCAAATTTCGTTGGATGTCATTAGCGAGTGCTTTGATGGGTGAAATGTAAATCGCATGGACTTTTTTCTCTAATTTATTGTCCAGTGCGAGTCGAACGAGATTATCGATAACCGTCAAAAACGCCGTGAGTGTTTTTCCTGAACCCGTGGGTGAACACAAGAGTAAATGTCGCTGATCCATGATTGCTGGGATCGCTAATTTCTGAGGGCGGGTGAAGTCTGGGAATTTGTCCCGAAACCATGCTCTTACTGGCGGACAGAGCCGTTCATACAAGGCCTCTGATTCGAGAGGATTATCCAAATACACAATTTTGGGCATTTGTTATTCACACCTTATGGGTGTGGAGCGTGGCCTTAGAGTAATAAAACGTTGCGATGTATTGGTTTTACATCAAGCCCAGCGTGTGGCACGGTTTTTCCAACGCTTGACAACCACTGTTTCCCCTTGCGTTGATGGATTGAGAAGCGGAGATTCAAATGAAATTGGAGGCACTGCAACCTCATGTAGCGCATCTGTGGGACACGACCCGATGCATGATAGGCAACCTACACAATTCTGTTCCACGACGATGACGGGTCGCTTTGCATGAGTTCGCCCTGGAGGATTGGTTGCTAACGGGAGAAGTGCCTCAAAAGGGCAGTGGTAAATGCAGAGGTCACAGCCCGTGCAATCATCTTCGACGATGGCGACCATGGACTGACCCATGGGTTAACCAAAGGAGATATGGATATAACCATGTGTATGAAAGATTCGCAGATTATACCAAGGTCGGAGGAGAAGTTCATAGGGAGGCCTCAATACCGAGCAAACGGGACAAAGCATGAGCGATGATAAGGATGGCCGCCTCGAACGTTTGAGTGGTATGCTCAAGCGCCGTGGATTCCTTCTTCCTGCGTTCGAGATTCATGGTGGAGCCAAGGGATTGTATGATTTTGGACCAGTTGGAGGTCGTATGCGGTCTCGAATCAATCAAGTTTGGCTTGACCATTGGCTTAAACTCGGCAACATCGTTGAAATCTCATCACCCACAGTTACACCCTATGCTGTTCTTGAAGCAAGCGGCCATGTAGGAGAATTTTCAGATTTCATGACCCAGTGTCTCGCTTGCGAAGAAGCCAGTCGAGCCGATACGCTGCTTGAATCCCATCATCCAAACCCTGATGCACTGAAACAATCTGAACTACAAGAGTTGCTGCTTGATGTAAAACCTGCATGCCCTGCCTGTGCTGCACATGATTGGAGCAAGGTCACAGCTCAGAATCTGATGTTCAATACCACCATTGGAGCAGGGGATTCTGGACGACCCGGTTTTCTCAGGCCAGAAACTGCTCAGGGAATGTTCACGTCCTTCAATGCCCTCTACCGACATTTCAGAGAACGGCTCCCATTTGGAGCCGTACAAATCGGTAAAGGTTACAGGAATGAGATTGCACCTCGGCAAGGTATGATACGCCTCCGTGAATTCAACATGGCAGAATTGGAATATTTCATCAATCCTCACATCCCTCCTCAAGCAGACTTGACATCTTGGGATCATCAACCGATGATGCTCATCCCAGACAGTTCATCACCGGTCTCTTTGACCCTCGCAGATGCCACGGAACAGGGCCTCATACGCCATCCAACAATCGCACAATTCATTGGAATCACATTTGATTTCCTTGCCCACATTGGTATCGACACAACACGTGTTCGATTCCGTCAACACGAAAGTGATGAATTGGCCCATTACGCTCTGGATTGTTGGGATGCTGAAATTGAAGGAAGTTATGGGTGGATTGAATGCGTAGGTATCGCCCACAGGGGCTGCTACGACCTTGAAAGCCATGAGAATGCGACTGGAAAAACACTGCGTGCTCGTCGGGAATTTGACGAGCCACGAATCACCACGGTTGACGCTTGGACAATCAACGGAGCAACAGCAGGGCCCGCGTTCAAAGCCCAAGCTGGATTGGTAAAACAGGCCGTTGAAGCCCTACCAAAGGAGACAACATTTCCCTGCATGGTCACTCTCAATGACGGTGCAATGGTTGAAGTTGGAAACGAACACGTCAAACCCAATCAAAAGACAATCAAGGAAACTGGTGAATGGTACACGCCTCATGTCGTTGAACCCGCCTTTGGAATCGATCGCATCATTTGGCATGTGCTCGACCACGCTTATCAGGAAGTAAACAAGAACGATGAAATATACACCCGCATGGCTCTTTCCGACACCGTTGCACCAGTTGATTTTGCCGTGTTCCCGCTCTTTGAAAAAGACGGTATGGAAGTTCAAGCCTGGGATTTGCACCAACAACTCTGTCAGACACGCGGTATTGTCTCAATGTACGATGGAAGCGGTTCGATTGGACGACGTTACGCAAGAGCGGATGAAATTGGTGTTCCAAAATGTATCACGGTGGACCATCAAACCCTTGAAGATGGAACCGTGACATTACGTGACAGAGATACAACCGAACAGGTCAGAGTGAGCCTCGACTCAATTCTCCAGTCATCGTAATGACGAGAGCGCAATGTATCCTGTCGTCTGTAGCTAGTGTTCGGTAAATCTAATCAATGCGACGGTCAATGTATTGTGAAGGTTGAAGAACCCTCCTCAATACCTGTTCCTTATGCGTCAAGCGAGCGATTGGACCGAGCGTCATCGTCCTCGCAGTGAGCAAATGCTGGAAGGCAACGAGGTGCAGCGACGCAAAATTCGCGCATGGCTTGATGAGTGGCAAACTGGAGCACCCAAAAAACGAGGGCTGTTGTTAATCGGGCCACCAGGGGTCGGAAAAACCACTGTTGCCCGAGCCGTTGCGGAGGACATGGGGTGGAATGTCGTGGAACTCAATGCAAGTGACGCCAGGAATGCTGCTGCGATACGTAAAGCAGCAACAAGTGGAGCAACCCACCGTTCACTCTTCCACGATCCAAACGCACCACCTTCTCGAACACTCATCCTGCTGGATGAAGTCGACCATCTTTCTGGTGGCTTGAGGGAGGTCAGTCAAGCGAGAATTGAAAAAGCAATGTCATCGACTGAACAACCGGATGGAAACGTTGCGTTGAGAGGGGATTCAGGTGGAAAGGCAGAGCTGTTGAACCTCTTATCCCAAACGAAGCAACCTGTCATTCTCGCCTGTAACGAAGAGATGGGACTGTGGGGTAGAAATTCATCATGGCGATCAACTCGTGACCGTTTTGGAAAGTACATTATCAAAATTAATTTTGTTCGTGCAAATGCTGAGGCTCTTCGCCGTATCGCACGCAGAGTTCTACGAGAGGAGGGGATTGAGTTCGAAGACAGCGCTATTGATGCACTTGCCAAAACGAACCACGGCGATCTGCGAGCACTTGTTCGTGATTTACAAGTCATGACATCTGGACTCAGTGAGAACATTTTGACGAGTCAATTGGTGCATCAGCATGCTGAAGCAAGTCAACGCGACGTCTCTGTAGAGATTTTCCCTGGGCTCGATAACCTCTATAGAACAAGACACTCAGAAGAAGCCGTCAAATTAACGAGGACCATTGACAAAGACCCTTCTGAATTTCTAAATTGGGTCCACTGGAACAACGCATCCTTGTTTACGGATGCTGGAAGCATTCGTCAAGGGTCAACCACCATGGTACAAGCTGACAAGATGATGATGGGGCGATACCTCAACACTGCTCACCGTTCGACGTATTGGACCCAACATCTCACCAGTCTCTCTGCATCTGTTGCAAACCGTGTTCCCCTACAGGGCAGAATTTATCCATCATACCCGCATTTCCTCAGGCGCTCTGCACCGAGAGGTAGACCGAGCATTGTGGAGAAACTCGCTGCATTATCGGGGACGAATAAGGCCGTGACACGAGAAGATTTCCTCCTTCCCCTCATGCTGTTAAGTCAAGAAGATTCAGTACTAGGAGACCCGACAAACTTTGACCTTTCGCTGATGATGGGGTTGACTGCAGAGGAGCATGCATCTCTAGCAGGTCTTGCAATGAGTCGTCGTTCAACAAAAGATCTCATCAAGGTATACAATGAACGCATCAAGGAAGAAGAGGAAAAAATGGCCCTTGCCTTAGCAGCAAAGCCAGTCCCCTCTACCCGGCCAAAAAAGGTAGAAGATCTGCCCCTACCTGAGGACATCAAGAAAAATGAAGACCAAGACGAAGGGCCTGCACCAGGTCAAGCGACCTTGTTCTGAGCCTCATCTTCTTCACGGTCTGCAAGGATTCGCTTGACCATAGCCATTGCTTGGAGTTCACCATCTGCCTTCTCTTCTTTACGCCAACTGTGTGGGTGAAGTACGATAATAGCTGTGAGCAATTCAAGACGGCCGAACCACATGAGAATCGAGGTGATGAACAAAGCACCAGAATCCATGCTAGCCCATGTTTGACTTGGCCCGTAGGCATCAAGCGCTGGACCGGTATTGCCGAGGCTTGCAGCAACCACAGAAATGATAGTTTCAAAAGATTCGTTTGGCATAAAAAGGGCAAGTAAGATGACTGAAACTGCAAAGAGGGCAACCCAGATGAAAAGCATGCCAACAATGAGCCCGACTTGCTTCTGTTCAACGACTTCACCGTTCATACGAATCATCTGCACCTTCCTAGGCTGCGCAATTCGTGACAATTCTCGGAATGCAATTTTCAGCGCCAAACGTATTCGCATGAGTTTCAATCCACCGCTGGTCGAGCCCGCACAGGCACCTACGATCATCAAAATCAAAAGAACGAGACGCGCAAGGACTGGCCATGAACCATAATCTGTTGATGAATACCCAGTACTTGTTCCGATCGAAAGGACGGTGAACAAAGTGTATCGCAAGGATTGCCCTGCAGCATAATTGGCGAGAAGAAGAGTGGTAGTAATGATGGCTACTGCAATACCAATGTACCAGAGATATGTCCTAAACTCTTCGTCTTGGAAGGCTTGTTTCAGATTCCCAGAACCAGCAAGCCAAATGAGTGTGAAATTCACTCCAGCAAGGAACATGAAGGCGATGATAATGGTGTCAATGGTCGCTGAATCATAGTAGCCGATACTTGCATCACGCGTGGAAAAACCTCCCGAAGGCATTGTGGTTAGGGCGTGATTGACCGAATCAAAAAAGGACATGCCCCCAATGAACTTCAGACACAATAATTCAACGACCGTTAGCAAGAGATAGAGACTCCACAAAACAATCGCGGTTTCACGTAGCTTCGGGCGAAGGCGAGAGAGAGACGGCCCGGTTAATTCAGCTCTAGCAAGCGCCATTCCTCCTCCCATGATACGAGAGAGAACGAGCATACCAAGCATTACAACTCCCATTCCACCTAGCCATTGAGTCAATGAGCGCCACAAGAGTAACCCTCGCGGTTGTGCATTAATGCAATCAGCAGTTGTACCAGGAATACAGTTTGGACTCATGTTATGAGAAATGACAGTAGCACCTGAGGTCGTAAAGCCCGACATCGATTCAAACCAAGAATTAGCAAATCCTCTTGCAACGTCTGCGAGACCTGCCCCATCGGTCATCGGTCCGACAAATACCCCGCCTAGCCAATATGGAATAGAACCGATGAGCACGGTGATAGGCCAGACAAGACCTACGCCTACGAACGCCTCAAGGTCGCGCAGCCGCTCTGATGAATCGGTTCGTGTGAAAAATCCTAGCAATGCTGCTCCGAGCCCTCCGCTAATGAGTACTGCCGGTAAAAATGCCGTAGCGGCCAATTCCCATCCGTCAAGGGCGAGTGTCAGGAAGCCACATATTGCCAGTGGCACCATCAACGCGATGAGGGTCCAGCCTAAGATGAGGTTCAGCACATCGTAGCGCATGATCACACCTTGAAACGCTTCTGAATATCCACGACACGATCTCGGTGGCAGAACATCACCACATGGTCGTTTTCGAGAAGAAGTGCGCTCGGTTTAGGTTGCATTGATTCCCATTCCCCAGCAAGATTAAGCCGCTTGACGAAGGCAACGGTCATCCAATCGGGGAACTGGGCCTCCGCAAGGGACTTACCGGCGAATTTCGCTTTTTCAGTGACCTCCAAAGTCAGACCCACAACGTCTGGAATCGCCGAAAGCAGAGCATAATGCCCCGAAACTTTCTCGTGAATGTATGTCAACATGTTGTCGACTGCGACTCGACGACGGTCAACTGCAAAAGAGATGCCCATTCTCTGCGTCACTTTGACCAAGTCTGCATCGTACAAGAGGAGTCCTGTATGGGTCACTCCGAGGTCACTGGCCAGAAGAACAGCAGCAATGTTGGCGTGGTCGTTTTCAAGGGAACTAAGGGCAACATCAAATTGCTCAATTGAAATTTCTTCGAGAACGGATTTGTCCAAATGGTCACCATGGATGACGTCGAGATTGGGATGACCTCCGAGTTTTGACCCTGCAAGTTGATTCGCAAGATGTAACTCCTGTTCGATAACAGTCACTTTCGCCTGATGATTCAGCCAGTCTTCTGCCATCTTAACGCCGATAGGGGTCGCACCGATGATGGCTACACGTGGTTCTTCGGGGAAGTAGGTCACCTCATGTCCGAAGGTGAGCAATGCTGGATTGAAATTATCCAGACCGACTACAGCCACTGCAATCCTGTCACCTTTCTCGAGTTTGGTGTCGTCAGTTGGGACAAAACTTCGTTGGCCAGTACGTTTGACGGCAACGATATTGGGCAAGCCGTGTACAAAATCCTCTTTCAAATCTCCGAGGTTACGGGACGTGATGTTATGCGCTGAATCGCCAACATTCAATTCAATGACGTAAGCTTCATCATCAAATGGAATCACTTCTTCAATGTTGGTAGAACGAAGTCCTGCGTTCAATCGTGTGATGGCACCTCTCAGTGGATTGACAATGTGGTCGACGTTGGCCCATTCTTTGAGATGACCCTGGCGATATTCATTCACATAGGAAGAATTTCCAAGGCGACAAACGCTGATAAGACGGTTTTTTTCATCCTCCGTACCATGTGCATGCTCTGCAATTGAACAAGCGATGAGATTTGATTCGTCTGAGGGTGTTGCTGCAACAAAGACGCTCGCACTTTCAATACCCGCTTCAAGGAGTGTTTCGCGCGAAGTAATGTTTCCATGAAGCACCAATCCATCAAGGGCTTGTGCGTTCGAGACGGCCCGTGAATCTTGATCGATAATGACAACGTCATACTTCTCACGAGATAGCGCTCTTGCAAGCGCATATCCTACCCGTCCGGCTCCCCCAATGATAATTCTCATGATCTCACCTAATTGAGCGACTCCACGTATTTCTTCACTTGATAGGAGCCACCTGAGAGGTCCAAATCGCCTACCGTTTCAAAGCTGCGAACACGGTCAATTTGTCCTCCCAAACCTGTGTGAACGGTTGAGATTGGATGATAATAATCGTAAACGAGTGAACCCGATGCATCGGCCCTTTCAATCCAATCAATATACGCTGTGGGCGTCGAAAGGAGCCACTTGTTATTGACCACATCAACTTGAGCCTCAACAAAGCATGTTTGCAAGACAATGTTTCGCTCTTCACACCATGAATCTTTCATGGGAAGTTGGAAATATCCCCACGCGTGTGCTTCCCAACCTTCGTTAGAGAAATAAGGGTCTCCGAGGATACCAAAAGTGTACCATCCTGGAATTCCACGAGTTCGTAGCAGGCTGAAGAAAGCATTCGTTTGTTCGTCACAATCTCCGAGTTGGCCTGCGATACATTCGGGACCAGAGCGAGCAGTAACTGGTGCGTCACGGTCGTATTCAACATTGACATGCAGGTAGTCAAAGGCAGCGCGTGAGAATGCGTAGACGTTGTTTGATTTACCTTCTGGAAGGCTTGTTGATATCAGGTCAGCGGTACTCAAGACTATTCCATCCTGCGCGTTGATGGCCCAGTAAGGATTTGATTGAGTACCTCTGTTGTACCATTCAGTACCTCCAAATTCAGCTTGTCGAACACCGTTTCCTCTGGAGGCCAAGTCCTCAAAGGTCCCGGAATTATCAACATTGACTCCGGTTGACTTCCCAGGAATGATGGCGTTCACCCGACCATCGTCCCACCATGAATACGAGGTTGAATGAATTTGAACGTCAAAGGAGTAACGCGATGCTTCGTTAGGTCCGAGGTTGACTTTCACCTTGACACATTTTTGGATAGGGCATTCGTCATCAGCCTGCCCAACACTTGGCCACCAAACTTCATGCCCGGCAGAAGTGACAATGCGATTGTCAAAAGAACGATGCGGCATGCCATCAATTGGGACGTTAACCGATTGACCTGCAACATTTAACGTGATCAGTTCCGTCTCTTGAAGAGTTATCGGATTATCCGCTTCATCGCCGTTATCGAAGGTGAACTGCGGAGCTCCACTCAACGTTGATTGGACAACAGGAGGAATCAAAATGGTTTCAACCACATATCCCTCAACTGCATTGTTTTGAACATCTGAAATCTTTGAAAGTGTGTAGCTCGCCTCAACGGGATAGACATGGTACGGTGCCATTGCGGATTGAATGAATTCGTCAATGCCTCCAAATTCACCTAGAACGTGTTCTCGGGCTTGAGGTGAGAGCATGATAAAGGCCACCAAGGAAAGCATAATGACGCTACGAAAACGATTCTTACGACGCTTCATAATGTTCCGCTTTCGACCTGTGTGGGTCTGTACAATTCCTTTTGGTGAGGGTTTCTTTGACATTTTGTAGGTCTTGTCCTTGGACCCACGGCTGAATTGCTGCTCCATTCGATAACTCGAACGGTCACCTTTCGGTAAAACCCGGCCGCATGAGTAACAAATCGTATCGCCCGGGAGAGCGGTACTGCGGCAATAGGGGCAAGCACCCATGTTTCTTGGCTTGGCTGGCGTCGTATAACAATTCCTCTGGCAGACCCGAATGAAAATACGCCATATCCCCGTTAGAAATCCAGGTTTTAATCATCCTATGCGGTGTAAGTAAGTATAATTTCACTCTTCACCATCGACGCCCACTTGGTATGCTTGTCCCATGTTTTGTGATACAGGTGGGATGCTGCCGGATTGACGTTCCCGAGCTTGTTCAGCCCAAATGCGTCGCAGACGACGCCTTCCTTCCTTGGGTACTGATTCCCAAATCCACTTTTCTGAAGCAGGCGCTGAAAGGAGTACGAAGGGAAGAATAAACACCCACAGAATGGGGTTAAACACAACGGAGTAAACCGAAACAAGGAGCGCTGCCCGCCAGAATGTAGAGCGCAAAATAGCTCCCCACCGAGAATCTTGGAGCATCAAGTAACCGTGTCGGGACGTGATCAATGCCTCAGCCCGTGGAGTCACGATCGACACCAGTGCAATATTGAGAAGACCCACTGGAGAGAAGATATTGTCAAACTCAAACATTCGGAACATCATCACCATGGCGACCATTCCGCCTATTGCCAGACCTAGAGCCCAACCAGAAGAGGGTTGAGAACCACCCCGGCGCACTCGTTTGCGGCGGAGTAAGAAATGTGACATAATTGAGGCAAAAAGTGTGACCATGATGAGAGAAATAACGTTCAAACCCGTGTAAATGCCATCCTCACTGACTACAGTGGTAAAATAAGGTTGGAAAAGCATGCCATCAGCCAGAACTGCGTAGACTCCGCCGAGTACAATACCCCAAAACACTTGATTCCATGCAGTCGGCAAGTCATAGAATCCAGAAAAGCGTGTCATTACGCCACGCCATCCCAATGTCATTCCCACGAGAGCGGAAAAACTCGACAACTGAAAGAGGACGAGTTCGGAAACCATGTTTGAGGGGTGGACTACCCCTTCATCAAACCCTTGCTTCAATCGTTGAGAAGGGAGGGATTCAAACACCCCGCCTGCCTCGCCATAACCATGTCACGATTGTTGCTCTTTGGCGGAAAGGGCGGTGTTGGCAAAACAACAACATCTGCAGCAACAGCAGTTTGGCTCGCAGATGCAGGCCTCCGAGTGCTTTTGGTATCGAGCGACCCTGCGCATTCAACCTCGGATTCACTCGATGTAGCCCTCGGCCCTGTGCCCACTCAAGTAGAGAGTGTACCGAATCTGTATGGACTTGAAATGGACCCCGAGGCGAAATTATCAACCCTTCTTCCTAAATTTGGAGAAGCAATGAACAACATGGGCGGTTCGGGGATGGGTGGCCTTGGGGGCTTGGGAATGATGCTTGACTCCAGTGCAAAGGATGAACTTGCTGACCTCAAATCAGAAGTCAAAACTGCAGACATGATCCTTCCCGGACTTGATGAAGCCCTAGCATTTGATGAATTATTGAGGCACATGGAAAACCCGACTTGGGACGTTGTCGTTTTTGATACCGCACCAACGGGCCACACGCTAAGGTTCCTGTCCCTACCAGAACTCATTGAATCCTGGTCAGGCCGACTTCTACGACTCATGCGTGTATCAGGAGGTATCCGCTCGATGCTCTTTGGGCGCAAAGAGAGTGATGCCATGAAGGAAGAGCTTGAACGATTCAGACGCCGAGTGCTCCATGTTCGTCGAGTTCTTACCGACCCATCCACCTCATCGTTTACCCTTGTGACCATCCCGGAGCGCATGGGCGTGAATGAGACATTGCGTGCGCATGACTCCTTGCTCGAATTCAACTTACCAATCGGCGGATGTGTCGTCAATCGAATTACACCTGAATTTGACCATCCTTTTCTTCAAAAACGACGTCAACAGGAATTGGAACGCATTACGGAATTGGGCGAACGACTGGACGGACTTGAAATCGCTCAACTTGAACTCGCAGACGGAGAAATTGTTGGTATTGATTCATTACGAACAATCGGACAACTGCTTTATGGAGAGGTACAAATGATTCCCGATGAAATTGGCCCGCACCATATTGGAGACCTGCTTCACCACAAAATACACCGAGGTATGATCACAGAACTCGAAGAAGACATTGAACGAATTCACCTCCATTTTCCCGGACTAGAACGAAGCGATCTGTCTCTGCGAAGTGAAGACGGTGTGCTCTTTGTTGGTGTTAATGGCCGGGAACAAGAGATACCAACGGAAACCCATGTGAAATCCAGTCTCGTCAAAGCCTCGCTCGAGGATGATGTCCTCACGCTCACCATTCCAAGGTCTGCTTCGTCGTAAGTAAGGCATGGTTTGAAATGGGTCAACCGTAACGCATGTTCATGGCTCTTGAAGGCTTGTCGAGGGGAATCTTCCGTTCGTTGGGCTTGCTCAAGAACAAGAGAAAACTCGATGAGGAAGAATTGCGGGAGATGACTCGTAGCCTCCGTCGTGCACTCCAAGAAGCAGATTTCAACATCAGGCAAACAAAGGAGATTGTTGACAGGCTCGAAACACGCATGCGTGAGGAAGAGCCTCGTCCTGGCTTGACGATGCAAACCCACGCGATGAACATCCTCTATACCGAACTTGTTCGTATCCTCGGCCCTTCTACCGAATTCCAACCAAGAGGAGCAACGCTCCTCCTCGTGGGACTCTACGGTCAAGGTAAGACTACTACAACCGCAAAGTTAGCAGAATGGTACCGACGAAAGCATGGGTTGCGTGTGGCGGTGATTGAGGCTGACGTTCATCGTCCAGGCGCCTACGCACAACTCTCTCAACTGCTTGAGGATTCAACTGTGCAAGTCTACGGTGAACCTGAAACGAAGGACGCCGTGACCATCGTACGAAACGGGCTAGCAGCTTGTGCCTCAGCCGACCTCGTCATCGTTGACACCGCAGGACGTCACCAATTGGACAATGAATTGGTCGAGGAACTCGAAGACATTGCAGGCTTGACAAGAGCAACTGACCGCTGGTTGGTCATCGACGCACAGGTTGGCCAAGCAGCAGGTCCTGTTGCAGCATCATTCCACTCTCTCGCCGGCGTCACTGGAATCGTCATTACCAAACTTGACGGTACCGCTCGTGGCGGCGGAGCCCTTTCAGCCGTCGCTGCTACCGGAGCACCCATTGTTCACATTGGTGTAGGGGAGCGGATTCAAGACCTGGAGAAGTTTGAATCTGACCGTTTTATTTCACGCCTTTTGGGCATGGGCGACATTCAGGGCCTCATTGATTTGGCACCCGAAGACATGGACCAAGAAGAGGCCATGCGCCTCACACAGCGTCTCATGAGCGGTCGTTTTACCCTCAACGACATGTACAAGCAAATGGAAATGATGTCGAAGGTAGGTACCATTGACAAGTTAATGTCCTTCCTGCCTGGAAGCATGCTCGGTGGGATGGGCGCCATGTCAAAGAACCAAAAAGAGGCCATGCAAGGGAATCTTGACCGTTATCGAACCATTATGGATTCGATGACTGCATGGGAAAAGAACGAACCTGCCAAAATCAAATCTGACCGTATCAAACGTATTGCCAGAGGCTCGGGAGTCCGTGAAAAAGACGTCCGCGAACTCATCGGACAGTGGAACCGGTCGCGGAAGATGATGAAGGGCATGGGCGGTAATCGAAAACTGAATAAGCAAATGCGGAAGATGATGAAAGACGGTGACATGGACATGGACCCGTCCTCCTTCGGCATGTGATTCTGTCCTATGACCTCACCAGTGAACGCGAGCCCCGAATCTCAATTCGTAGCAATCGCTTTGAACGTGACAATCTCAACAGTAATGTTGACCTCTTCTTCGTTATCGTTTTGACCCGGGATGGGAGAAGATGAGGTTTCAACTCCAATTTCAATCTGAAGTTCCCCAAATCCAAAACCATCCAGCATCCACTCTTCGAGAACCTGAATCTCATTGTAACCTGTCGTGTTTGTGTCTTGTCCATCGTAACTCGGATAGGTTCGAAGATCCAGATCGATTTGGCTCCCATCATTTGAAGAACCACTAAGGCTGTTGTTTTCGTCATCCCATTGAGCATTGAGGTCGTTGCGTATTATAGTTCCAAAGACTGAATCTGCCGGGTCAAGAGGAGTGCCTGATGTCTCTGTATAGGATAAGGTCACTGAAATCCCTCCAAACCTGTACCCGTCCGTTAGAAGCGATTCATCAATGGAGAAGACCCGTATTTCTGAATCTCCATCGCCTATAATGACCGAATCTGTGATTGTCAGAATTTGTTCTTCAAAGCCAATAGACCAATCAGTATCTCCATCAACAATTGACCTCACATTTTCATTATTGGAAATCAAATCCAAGGAATTGAGGGCAAGGAATACAAGGAAGAAGGCCACGATTCCTGCCGTAATCTTGTTCGCAGTCGGGTCATCAAATAATTCTTCCATGCCACTGAGGTCAAGTGTAGATTCTTCCGACATCCTCAGACCCCCGCATTTGCAAATATGATTCCTAAAACCACGATGTAGACGACGATGAGGCTCATGAGAAGAGAAGTATTTCTCAACATTTGGTCGTTGAATCCGTCACCTCGAATTGTATCCAGGTCTGAATTGTTAGCAGTCCCAATGAAACTCTCAGTAATCTTTTCTTCCCAGCCGATGAAAAAGACAACTCCAATCGCAAGGAGCGAACCAGATATCATTTGTGGGATTGGAATCAGCGATTGAATTAATTCAATAACACTGGAGGAGATGATGAGAAGGATTAACAGAATCATGATTCTTGTGAGGTTTTTGTTTTCTTCTGAAGATGTGTCAATGATTTGAAACTGTACCATGAGGTAAACGAAGAGAAGGGGTTTGAGCAGATAGATCAAAACTCCAGAAGTCAGATAATTGACGAGTTCAAAGATACTACTTTCAGATTCGCAGTTTCCTTCGATGCAACTGTAGTATGCATCAAGAAGTAATGTGTCTTGAATCCAATTGGCAAAACCGAGGAAGAAAACAATAAACACGATAAGAGAAATACCAGAAAGACCACGCTTTGACGTACGAAAAGCCTCACCTGCTAGCAACGCACAAATTGTGATAGCTCCAACACTCCAACCAAGATTAACCGCAATAAGCCAGAGATTTGATGGTGCGTCATCAAGTTGTGTTAAGACACTTACAAACCATTCATTGTTGAGAAAGGAAAAGGCAGAAAGCCACCAAATCATTTGCCATCCCAACCAGATAAGGAGAAGGACAGCACTTGCTTTGGACTCAGATCGGTACCGTTCATCACCAGTTTTATGCTCGAGAAGAATGCCATGAAGATACTGATGGGTCCAAAAAATACCAACAATAACCCAAATGACGAGCTGGAATGCCGCATATTCAAATCCACCGAGGAAGATAAGTGGAGGTATGACAATACAATAAAGCGTGATGACAAGGATAATCAATGAATTCCATGAGCCACCCCTGCCTATGTCTTTTGGAATATGTAAGGCCATAACAAGCATGATGATATTGAGAGAAGAATCCGTGCTGAACTGAATCAAGACAAGAGTATCCCTCCAAGTTTCGCCTGTGAG
>QQSD01000081.1 GCA_003602485.1 Candidatus Poseidoniales archaeon
TCTGACCGAGGCGGTAGTGGCTACCGCGACCGCAACAGCGGTGGAAGCCGTGACCGAGGCTCATCTGACCGAGGCGGCAGTGGCTACCGCGACCGCAACAGCGGTGGAAGCCGTGACCGAGGCTCATCAGACCGAGGCGGCGGAGACCGCCGAGGTGGACAGCGAAGCAGTAGTGATTACCGCAAGGCCAAAGGAAAGCGTTCTGGCCATGCACACAACCGTCCACCTCGTGACCTGTTCCCTCGCAAGTTTGAGCGCCAAGACGAGGACTGAAGGGGTCGAGTTACTTGAGTGCTGAAACGCATTACTTGGACGCCCTTGAAGCACTTGACGATGGTCGCCGCAAGGACGCGAAGGCAGAAGCAAAGAAAGCTACTGATGCCGACCCAGAGCATCTCGAAGCATGGGGAGTTTACGTCGATGCATGTCTGCCCGCAGGGGGCCAGCCACCGTCAATGATTGAAGCCGCTCAAGCGATTGCAGGCATGAGACGAATTCTTGCTCTTGACCCAATCCGAATGGACATGTGGGTTCGTGGTGGTCGAATTCTCGCTGATGAACTCGGAATGCTCCATGACGCATTGCACTGGTGGCAAGATTGTCGCCAGTATGCTCCAGATGAAGTAACGCCAATTGTTGAAATGGCCTCAATTCTCGCTGACATGGGGGAGTACAGTAAGGCTCAGGAACGTTTGCAATCTATACTAGATGAGAACATGGATGTTGGAATGACACAATTTCGTAAAATCAATTCTCTACTGCAACTCGTTCGTGCGGCCGCAACACAGCAGGAAAAAGAGATATTCCGTCCTTATGAAAAACACCATGATGGCTGGCAAGCCATTGCTCAGAAAATGCGTAAACCCCCGATGTCAGAGAATTTTATTTTCCTCATCACGACCGTTCCAGTCCTACTTCTTGTGATCTACTTTTCATCTCAGTTTGCTTCCGGCGGATGGGGTCCTTTTTGTTTAAACACCGTTGCTATCATGTTCATTGTCCTCCTGGGAATTCGAAATGCAAAGCGATGGTTCCAAATCATCAATCGCCCTGCTTTCAATCTCCTTCGTGCCATGAATTTTGAAGCAGCAACGGGATATACGGTGATTCCAGAAGACATGCGAACCTCGGTACTCTATGTCTACATCATGCAACGAAAACCCTTGGCTTGGCAAGAGCGCACGCTCAAGGTCATTGAAAAGGGCTCGAAACTCCCAAAGAATTGGAAGTTGCGACTCCCCGACTTTGAAGCACACATTGATGAAAATACGGAACATCCAATCTGGTCTGATGAAGCCCTTGATGCGTACGAAGAAGAATGACCCTCCTCAGTGGAATCTACGGGCAGGCAATTTGTTCATCAGCAAGGTTGTCTATTTGTTCATTACCAGTGTTGTCAAATTCCAAGCCCACTGGCGCAAGTTTGTCCAGTAACGGATAGCTGCCTAGCTTCTGAGACGAAGTTGTCTCTACCTCTCTGATATGAGGCTCGGGCATAGGAGTGTGTAAACCTCAGCACGTCGAGAACCTTGTACAGCGGGACGCATCTGGGCTACGGTGCAACATGCCCGTATTGTCCATGATGCTCACCGCGAGAGCCCTTGTGATGAAGCGTCTCAACGCCCCCTCCAATGTCGTCGCTCAGGACCTACGTGTCTACTGCTGGGACTGCGCATACTGGATTGCATATTGTTGCGCATATGCTGCCGCTGTGGCAGCATCGTAACCCTGGCCAACAAATTGCTGGTAGTATTGCTCGTAAATCGCTTGGTCAAAGCCAGCCGCTGCTGGTTGAGCGGCTGCTGGTTGAGCAGCTGCTGGTTGAGCGGCTGCTGGTTGAGCGGCTGCGCCTCCGACATATTGCTGAGCAAAGGACCTCGCAGTTTCTTCAGGATAGCCTTGAGCGATCAGTTGCTGGACATATTGTTCAGTTGGGTCCAAAGCATCAGCGCCGAAGGCATTTTCCATACCGAAGGCGTCTTCTTTCTCAGATCCGTTACGCATGAACATGAGTGTAGCACCTGCGATAAGTACGAGAATCAGGATTCCAATGATGAGCATGGTTGAATCGATGCCACCTGCATCTCCCTGTGTGTCATCAGTTGGATTCGAGTTATCAGTCCACAAACCGGTCGCCGGGTCGTAGGACCAAGCACCGCTCCATTGACAGTCGCCGTTAGCGTCAAGAATGAATTCTCCGCCTGCTAGTTCTGCCTCAGGGTCGACTTCAAATCCTGGACAAGCGGGAAGTGAGAGTTCAATCCACTTGATGGTTACCCAGCGCTCGTTCGGATAATCGCCTTCGTAATACTTGATGAAGACGCGTTGTGTTTTTGAGACATTGGTGTAGAGACTGTCGACATTGAGTGTAATTTCAAAGCGGTCATTGTCGCCCATGGCGGCACTCTTGCCCCAGAGACCCAATTCGCTCATGTTGTACTTCATGATTGATGAAGCCGTGAAATTATCCTCAAAGAAGGCTGCTTCAACATATACTTCGCCGGTTTCTGCGCCAGAGAGAACAGTTCCAGAAATGGTCAATGTATCATCTTCGAATTTCGAATCGTTCAACTGGACGTTGTCCCACTGAATCGCTGGTTCTTCGTCACCAAAGCCTTCAGGTACGATAACGAAGTACATTCGGTGCTTTTCTGAGAATTTGCCCGCACTGTCATAGACAACCAATTCGATACGGATTTGGTTCTCTGTAGTGCCTGTTGAATCAACTGTGACGTTGCTGAACTTGTACGACCACTGGCCGTTGCTCGCTGCAGTTTGAGTGAAGGTGTGACCGTCGAGATCAAAGGAATCATCGCCGTACGGTGCATCAAAGAGAACCTTCCACTCATAAGTTTCAATTCCGTTGCCTTCCAAGGAATCAGCGTCAGAAGAATTGCTGGCATCAAAGTGTATCACAAGTTCTCCAGCATCGCCTTCGCCTTCAAGGATGATACGATGGATGTCCCATTCCGTGTTGGAAACGGTTTTGGTTCCAATGAATTCTACGTTGTCTTGGTAGTCAGTTCGGATGTCAACCACTGCGTCTGCTTCGGGTCGGAACTCGTCAGCGTTTACGTCGTTAGTTTCAACGGTGACGTCGATGGTGCGTGCGTGGCCGTGAGCGTCGTGGAGCATCAAGGTGATGTGCCATTGCTCGCCTTGTGCACAACCCGTTTGAGAAGCAAGGTCTGCCTTACAGAAGGTCATGGAAGGTGAAGCATCGCTGCTTTCTCCGAGTACCCCTGATGCTAACGTGCTGCCATCCCAGTTCGTTGGGCCATCAATAACCCAATCGGTGATCATGGTCTCTGTAGCGTCGGTCGTGAAGCCAAAGTTCAGCGTTGCGTCGCTCTTCATGTAGCGGAGTGCATACTTTCCTGTGCTCGGATTGATACCAGGGACTTCTCCGTTGATGGTCAAATCAAGACCGTTACCAAGTGTGCCAAATCCGTCAGGGTAAGGCGAGACTTGGTAGGACAGGAGGTTACCTAGCATTGGGAAGGTGGTACTGTCTGCACGCTCGGAGTGAGTAGCTACGTCAATGGTCGATACGATGAGCCCGCCGGAGAAGTAACTGCAAACACCGAGAACGGTATCTTGGATGTCTTCTGTGGAGCGGACCAATCGCTGGAAATAACCGCCTTCTTCCATGTAGCCATTACATGTTCCCGGCACGTTACTGGTGCTCACAGACTTGGTGTTGAGCACGGCTTGTGCAACACCTGAATTGGCGTCAAAGCCTTGGAAGGCGTTCACGTCAATGTTGTCCATGATTGGATGGTAAGGGTCGGCAAGGTCCATGGTTTGGTATGTCACTTGATGCTGAGTTTGACCGGGGTCCCCCTTGATGTCCAAGCCAAACGGTAGACGACCTGCAAGTCCTTGGTCGAGACCGTATATCTGACTTCCAAGTGGTCCCAAGTGGGCTTGAACTGTTCCACCAGCGGACATGAAGTTCTCAAGAACCGTACGACGTGCTGGCTCTCCGAGGTATTGGTAATAGCCATCGCCACCGAATTGAGTGTCCTTTGCAACCAGGATTTCTTGCCAGGGCAGGATAATCTTATCGTAGTGTGTGAACCAACCTGCGTCAAAGTATGTGCTCCAATCATTGATTTCGTACTGAGTATAACTCATGTTGAGAATGGCCAAATCTTGTTTGATGGCCGTTGTTCGAGACGATGTGTCTGAGAGAATGGCCACGTCAACTTGGTTAGCGAAGGTAGCATGGAAGTAACGTACGTTTCCTGTTTCACTGCCGTCTGAAAGTTGGCCGTAGAAGGTGATGTTGTAGGTATGGCCGTCTTGCCATCCGTTCCAAGGTGTGAAAGAAACATCCGTCTTCTCTTGATTCTCCAAAGTGACTGCCGGTCCTGAATCCACAATGTGGGCTTGACTACCATCGGCGAGGTCTGTGACTTCCATGTAGAAGATGTAATCTCCGGCAAGTACACCGTTGGTGGCTTGGACCTCCCAAGAGTGCGTCAAGGCCCCGTCAATGGGAAGAACACAAGGTAGTGTTTGGTCGCTGTGGCAAGCGAGAACGTTTGGCTTACCGATGGAGATGTCAACGGATTCAACGTTGAAAATCACACGCTCGATGTTGTTGGCGACTGAAAGTTCGTTGTCGTCATACCAGCTCTTTCCAACGGTCGTGTTGTCAAACACCGTTTTGATGTCGAGACGATAGACTCCGGAAACGAAGTCGTGGGTTGCGATGCTGGTCATCGCTGAATCCTCTGCATCCACATTGGTTCGGGAATCGGTGTAGACCGCATCTTGAACGAAGGTGTATTCTTGGAGCGTGATGTTATTGAAACCAACTCCCTTGAAACCGTCATTGATTCCATTTCGTCCATCGTCATCGGATTGGAATTCAAAGTTCACATCAACCATCGATCCTTGAAGTGACATACATTCCGTACGCCACTGGCTGTTGTCAGATGAAGAACGGTTCTGGATGTACAAGTGAGTCAAGTCAATGCTGGTGGTCTTCACGAGGTCGTCTGAATTGAAGAACACGTTGTAGTTGCTTGAACCGTCTGCATCGGAGGGGTCACCAATGAAGTCTAATTCAGTTTGGTCAATGGATTCTGTAGCGTTGACAACACCGTTGCCGTCATCATCATTTTGACAGGTGCCGTCTTCGTTGTAGTCGTTCCATTGAGCATAGACCAAACCGGTGTAGTTTGCTCCATCCTTGAGCCAGTCCAACGTCATGACAGCGTAGTCACTCGGGTCGATGCCTCCATTTTGGTCAATGGTGTAGAAGGTGTCTGCGTAATACTCAAAGTTGAGGGAGACGAAATCGCCACCCATCGATGTCAGGTCAATGTCTGGAATAACCAGCGTTTCGTTGGCCCATGCATCGTCATAGCCGTTGGTCGAGGTGTCACAGGGATGACCGAACCAGTAGGCGTTGTTGTTGAAGATATTTGTAGAACAGGTGTTTTCGTTGTAGATGGCGCCCTTAGGTTGCAATCCGTCTGTCTTCTCGGAGTAGCGATAACCTTGGCTACCTCCTTCAAAAGATTCCTCACAAACAGCAGAAGGAGTGCCACAGTAAACGTCGGAAGGTGTTGCAGAGTAAACTGTTGCTTCAATACCAAAGTCAACGGGAGTATTACCGTAGTTGTTGGTGGTGACACCGATATCAAAGGTACCTTCTGCATAGAGTCCACCTGGCTTGAAGAAATCAATTGATTCAACAGTCGGGTCGTAGAGATTGAATGGTGTCACGTAACCAGTGGCGTCGTCGTTAATTGGTTGTTCATCCCAAGTATTGCTCGACAGCGTAGCCGAAATACGGTAGGTCGTGTCGTTGAGCAGGTTTGCCTGGATCGAGGTGGTATATTCCTGTCCGGGTTGAAGGTTCGTCAATGGACCGATGGTCGTCGATTGAAGCTGTGGATTGGGGAGGAAGGCTGTGTTTTGCTTCCAGATGGTGAGGTTGTCAACAGCAAAGCCGTCTCGGCCGCTCCAACGACTTTCGTTATCGTCTGCCGTTGAACCTTCAAATCCAGTTCTGAAGCGGAAACGGATATCAACGGTTTCATCAGCCCAAGGCGACAAGTCAAACGCTCCGAGGTCTTCCTCGGTGAAGTTGTCCCAGCCGTAATATGTACCTGATTGGAAGAGACCGTAATACACGATGTTTTCGGGAGCTGCTCCCCAGGCGTTGATTTTGAACATGCGGTCAGCGTCAAAGCCCCCCCAAATCGATTGTCCTGAAGCACATGCGCCGTCGAGGGCAGCACGTTGAGGGCACCCAATGAGGTTCCATCCTGATTCATCGCTTCCGACCTCAACGATCGCAAGGTCGTCCCAAACATCACCGACAATGAAGCCTGTGCCGTCTGAGTTGCCCAAAGCGCCCAAGCCGAGATGGCGGAACAATTCTACGCTCATGAAGGCACGATCAGCCCCTGTGAGGTCAACATCCTCGAGAACCATAGCATCGTCCCAATTCTTTCCATAGCCGCTCCATACGTCTCCGGAAGAGTTGGTTTTCATGTCTCCAGCCCACATAAAGTCGGATGGGTTGAGGTAGTTAGCAGAGACGTTAGCGTCGTTGTTGGGGTCTCCTGTTGCACCGGTCGAGTGGTTCGTCTCAAGATGCCATTTGGTGGCTCCATCAATGTATTCTTGATAGGTCCAAGAACATCCTGAACCGCATCCAGTCTTTACTTCCGGGCTATCCCAATCGTTGGAGTAGACCGTGTTGTTGGTGGAATTCGCTTCATCAACGATTTTGAGTTCAACGTCCAAGTCTGCTGTTTGGCCGTTGAGTGTGTCCATGCCCGTGTTGGTGACGGTGACATTGACGGTTCGTGTTCCTTCACCGACAAGCCCAAAGAAACGGTCGGTTGGTGAAATTTCGAGGTCGGTTACGGCCAAATCTTTGTTGTCCATTTCGACCACGGTAAGGGTGTCGTATTGGCCCTGCCAGCCGAAATTGTCTCTCCATCCACCAAAGGCGATGTTGGCGTGGCCGACGACGAGGTCTGGAGCAGATGAAGAACCGCCTTGAAGTTGCCCAATGGCGACTGAAGAAGGCCGACGGCCTGCCTCGTATGAAAGCGGGCTAACGTGGCCACCGCTTCCGTCCGAAAGGGTCACTTGAACAGAGGTTGGGAAAGATAGGAAGAAACTGGACGTGCTGCCACCTGATGAGTCGGAGGTGTTGACTTGGTAAGCGATGGTTGGGTTAACGAAATCGGGTTCACCGTCTCCGTTGAGGTCGTCGATACCGATGGACCAAGAGATGTAGGGCCCGAAGTATGCGGATTGCGTCGAACCGAACGTTCCTTGCGCCGATGCGGCCTTGTAGGAGACGTTTTCGAGGTTACCTTCCATCATTGCGATGGTGTCGACATATCCCGAACCACTGATGTCTGCGATAGCGAAGTCATCGGAGAATGGGACGCCGAACTTGATAACTGTCGGTGTGGTTGAAGCAATGTCTGCAGGGTATGAGCCAGGTGTGCTCTGAACGCCAGTGCATGAGTATTCCACGATGGTCACGTTGTCACCATCGCCTGGGTTTGTTGTTTGACCTGTTGAATAGTCCAATCCTTCTGTACGGAGCAAGAAAATATCGTCATCAGTGCAGGTATTTCCGATACCGACGCTTTGTGTTTCCCCGTAGTCACCAATTTCAAGGGTGCGATAGGTGAAAACCGTCGAGGTGCCGAGGAAGGTGGGTGTTCCTTGGGTAGCGCTCGTGATGGGGCTTCGGTAGGATACGACGTTTTGGCGAGACAGATCCTCTTCCAATTCAAGAACGAAGATGTCGTCATTGCCGTCTTGGTCTGCATCGCCAACGGCGAGGTCCCAAACCCAGAAGTGAGTAAAGCGCTGACCAATAGAGAAATCCTTGTTGTTGCATCCACCGTTCTCGATGATAGTAACGTTGCCCGGCTCTCCAGCAGGAGCGCCCTGGTCGTCGGTCTTGAACGGGTTGTTCTTCTGGTAGATGACAATGTCAGGGGCGTTGTCGCCGGTGAATTCACCGACTTCGACGAATTCTACATTGGCAAATTCGTCCCAATCTGCATTTCGGCTTTGATTACCAGCCACCCAAATGTCTTGTCGTTCACTGAAATCGCCGTTTCCGTCGTTCCACAAAATGGTCATGGAATGGGTTCCATCCGAGGCGATGGCCAAATCGTTGTGGCCGTCGCAGTTGAAATCGCCAATGGCGATGTCAGCTGGGTCACGGTTGGTTGTATATGTTCTAGCCACCGAAGCGCTTGAGGTTGTAGCCAAGGCAAGTGTCGTGCTGAGCAGCATTATCGTGGTAAGAAAAATACTGCGGATTCGGGCTTTAGAGAGGTCGGTTTGAGATTGCATTGACATCACTTGCTTCGCCCAAGTTCTGTTGGGATATAATGCCTTTGTAGTTCGGTTCGTGGGAGGATGGAGCGCTAGCCACCATTTATGCTCACTTTTGCGCCTGTAATTTTACACACAGGTTGCAACTTAGAAACGGCCAGACAACCACTTTGGAGATGGCCCCCAGCCGATTGCATCCCCACCGTGTATTTTCACCAATTTACCAGCTGAGAAAAGAGATTCAAGCCAGACTTCGAGAGTCGTGCCTTCACGGTTACCCAATTTTTTACTGGCTATTTCTTCAATGTCTTCTGTTCGAAGTCCAGTGATGCCGTGATCTCGAACCACAAGTTGCAGCAATTCCCTCAGCCAGGCTTCAGCCATCGGGTCAACACTCGTCGCTCCTTGGACGGGTTGCGGAGGGTCCATGTCGTCGAGAATGTCCATTAAATCGATCATATCAGGTTTTTCTGCTGGCTCAAGGCCTGCAGCATTCAACCTCGCTTTCAAGTCCAATTCACCAATGGGACGCCTCACAATTGGAATGCGGCTTGGATCGGGTTCTGGGCCCATGTCGGCTGGTTTTGTGCTCTCCGGAGCATCCTCCATTTCGATATCAATACCTGCTTTCTTGCGCTCGATACTGACCTGTGAAAGATTGGTTGCTTCCACTTGAGCACCGATTGGCATCGTCCACCCTACACCCTGAAGGCCGAGCTCCTCGATGTATTTCTCAACCCAATCAACGTCGCCCTCGATTGAAATGTTCACATCGTGATCATCCGAGCGAAAGCGGTATCGGACATTGCCGCGAAGTCGAGCCATCGGTTTTCTTCCTCCTTCTTCTTGGCTATCAAGGTAATGGAATCATCATTCTTCTTGAGCGAGTTGACGTAGAACTGTGTGTAGAATCCCACCGTTGCGGTAATATTCAACTTCAACAGGAGTGTCAAGACGCACTTGTGCTTCAAAGGTCATGCTACTCCCGTCTTGAGCCTTCGCTTCTACTGTCAACCATTGAAGCGGTTGAACCTCGTTATCGACTGGAATTGAGAAGGACTCATGCCCCGTCAGGCCGAGCGTTTCGTGACTCTCACCGTCTTTGAAGGTGAGCGGCAAAACGCCCATGCCCACCAGATTCGAACGATGGATTCGTTCAAAGGATGTTGCAAGAACGGCTTTGACGCCCAAAAGATAGGTTCCCTTCGCAGCCCAATCTCGTGAAGACCCTGTTCCGTATTGGCTTCCAGCGAGAACAATCTTGTCCGCACCAATACTGGCAGCATCAAACACAGACATGACTTCACCGTTTTCGTGATTCAAGGCATATCCTCCTTCAGTTCCGGGCGCCATCTGATTGCGGATTCGTACGTTAGCAAAGGTACCTCGCATCATGATTTCGTGGTTGCCTCGACGGCTACCAAAAGAATTGAAATCGCCGTGCTGAACGCCCCGTTCGGTCAACCAATGACCAGCAGGGCCGTCGGCAGGGAAGGCGCCAGCGGGAGAGATGTGATCGGTGGTGATGGAATCTCCCAACTTGAGCAGAACTTTGGCGTCATGAATCGGTTGAATGGGTTCAGCCGTTGCCGAAAGACCACTGAAAAAGGTAGGGAGGCGAATGTAAGTTGAGTCATCAACCCACGGATAGAGCGGAGAGGATTCAGCAGGAATGCTGTTCCAACGAGGCTCGTTCATGGCGTCTGCATAACGCTGACGGAACATATCTGGAGTGATGACATTCATTACTTCCTGCAATTCTTCATCACTCGGCCAAAGGTCAGAAAGCATCACTGGAGTCCCTTCGGTATCGTAACCAATGGGCTCGGTGGCCAAATCAACTTCAAGGCTACCAGCGATGGCATAAGCGACTACCAAAGGCGGGCTTGCGAGATAGGAGGCTTTGACTTTCCCGTGTACTCGACCCTCAAAATTACGATTTCCAGAAATCACTGAACCAACGATAAGGTTCGCTTCATCGATGGCTGCTTCGATTGGTTCATCTAATGGACCCGAATTACCGATGCACGTTGTGCAGCCGTAACCTACCACGTGGAAACCCATGGCATTGAGGTCGTCTTGGAGGCCTGTGGCTTCGTAATATTCGGTAACGACACGGCTACCTGGAGCGAGTGATGTCTTCACCCACGGTTTGACGCTGAGGCCACGCTGCCGTGCCTTGCGAGCAAGCAATCCAGCAGCGAGCATAACGCCTGGGTTGGAAGTATTGGTACACGAGGTAATAGCGGCGATTACAACGTCCCCGTGATTGAGGTCAAAACGTTCGCCTTCGAGGTCAACAATAGCGCCGTCAGAGAGGTCGCTTTGAGCAAGCCCGTGCCCGTGGTGTCCCAGTTCATGAGTGAGGCTGGTTGCGAAGTGTTCTTTCATTTCATGCAAGTCCACACGGTCTTGGGGTCGCTTTGGGCCTGCAAGAGCAGGAAGGACGTTGTCAAGGTTGAGTTCAAGCACATCCGTGTAGGCCTTTTCTTGAGCCCCATCTTCATACCAGAGACCTTGAGCTTTGGAGTAGGTTTCAACGCCTGCGATAGCAGCATCTTCACGGCCGGTCAATCGAAGATAGTCGAGTGTTCGTTCATCAACGGGGAAAAAGCCGCAGGTAGCACCGTATTCTGGAGCCATGTTGGCAATGGTCGCGCGGTCAGCAAGCGTGAGGGCTTTCATACCCGCACCGAAGAATTCAACGAATTTTCCAACAACACCGTGTTCTCGTAGCATCTCGACAATCCGCAGCGTCATATCCGTTGCCGTGACGCCGGATTGAAGTTGACCCGTCAAGCGAACACCAACGACATCAGGAGCGAGCATGTAGATGGGTTGACCCAACATCACTGCCTCAGCCTCAATGCCACCAACACCCCAACCAAGGACACCTAATCCATTGACCATGGTCGTGTGAGAGTCAGTGCCGACGAGCGTGTCTGCCAACCAAACGCCTTCTTCTTGACGAGCAACGCTGGCCAAGAATTCAAGATTGACTTGATGGACGATACCGCGTGAGGGAGGAACTGCTTGGAAGTTGGCCAGTGATTGCTGACCCCATTTCAAAAAGGTATAGCGTTCCATATTGCGGTGGTATTCAATGTCGAGATTGAGGTCAAGAGCATTCGCGTGAGCGCCTGAAACGTCCACTTGGACAGAATGGTCAATGACGAGATCGACTGGCACTTGGGGATTGACCTTTTCGGGGTCCCCTCCCATTTCCACCATGGCGTCACGCAGAGCAGCCAAATCTACAACCGCTGGAACACCCGTGAAGTCTTGAAGAATGACTCGAGATGGAAGGAACGGAATCTCTCCGCGCTCACCTTGAGGCGCCCAGGCTGCGATGGTTCGTATGTCGTCTTCGGTGATGAGAAAGCCATCATGTGCTCGCAACGCCCCTTCGAGGAGAATACGAATCGAGTAAGGCAAATGGCTGGTTGAAAGGCCGTTACTGTCTAGCGCATCAAGAGCAAAATATTCGCCGCCTACTTCAAGCGGACGTCGTGCGTTAAAGGGGTCCAATGTCGCCATGATAACGGCCAAAACGCACCCGTCTATGAAGAAACCCCTCGCATCATCTGCCCGTGAAGACACGGTAGGCATTCATCACCAGAATTGGTACCAAGGTGTAACTTCAGAACCCACAAAGGTGGCCGAGACCAAGGTAACTGCCTGTACGGGTACGTCACCTTCACCGGTTTCAACATCTGAGATTGACGTCACGTGCTCACAACCGTCAGTGATGCTACCGAAGACCGTGTGGACGCCGTCCAACCAATCCGGTGCGCTGTCTTCAGGTATGAGGAAGAATTGGCTTCCACCCGTATGAGGCGCACTGGTTTTCGCCATTGAGATCGTGCATGCATCGTGAACTCGGCCGTTATCAGCCTCATCGGGGACGGTCCAGGCGGAATTTCCTGCTCCGCTACACGTGGAATCTTCTGAAAGTTGACCGTTGCAGTATCCGTAGAAGGCTCCTGCATGGCCACCTGTCCCGTCTTGATTGGTGAAATCGCCACCTTGAATCATGAATCCGTTAATGATGCGGTGAAAAATGGTATTATCGTAATCACCGTCATTGATGAGGGTTTTGAAGTTGTCAACGTGGTCGGGAGCATCTGTTGGATAGAGTTCAATGGTGATGGTTCCTGAATCTGCACCGCCGTTCCAAGTCATCTCAAGTTCGACGATGTCAGTGGTGACATCGGTACGATTGGCGAGGTTGATGGCCCCTAAGACCATGATTCCAGCCAATAAAATTGCCACCATACCTGCAGGTGTGGGCGTTCCCTCGTTGAGGAGGCGAGGGAAGGTTGTCTCAGAAATGCCTTTGTTTTGCATCTCGTTCAACAGGTCGTTGTACACGTTGCCTGCTTTCTTGTCCCGTGGATTCTTTTTGATGGCTTCACGCAGCAATGTTGCCGACTTTCGGTACTCAGCCCGGCTTCCGTTGGCTTTGGCATTAAGCCAGGTTGCATGTCCTGCAAGGCGCAAGGTTGTGACTTCCTTTCCGTCAGGGTCGGCATCTCGAAGAATCTTGAGTGCTGATTCGCCTTTTCCTTTGGTGATTGCCTTCTCTGCTTTTTCCCAGGCAGGGCCCATTCCATCATCGGACATGACCACTCCGAAGAGCCGTTTGGTTTTGAGCCTCACGCCTCAAAGGAAGATGATTTTGACTGCCAAAGGGGGAATGTGCCGACAACATGTTCAAAGAGTGTATGCCTACCCAGCGGCCTAAGGACGAGTCTACAGGCTCACCGCAACCGAGGGATGAACACTCATGGAACGTATCGTCAACGATTTTACCATCAACATTGCAACAGCCAACGGAACTGGATCACAATCAGCCAACCTCATATTGCTCCAGTCCCTTTTTGACATGGGCGTTCCAGTCAGCGGAAAGAACCTCTTCCCGTCCAACATCTCAGGCCTGCCCACATGGTACATCGTTCGACTGTCCGACCAAGGTTATCAAGCACCTGGCGATCGTACACACATCCAGATCTTGGTGAACCCCGCAACTTGGGAAGAAGACTTGGCTGCTCTCGAACCCGGTAGTGTTGTCATTTGGAACAGCGATACGAAGAAAAAAACCGTGGACCGTGAAGACATCATCTCCTACCCCGTGCCCATGAGTTCTCTCGCACGAAAAATCAATCCAAAAATTGCGAAATTGGTAACCAACATCATCTATGTCGGCGTGCTTGCTGAAATGCTGGACATCGACCAAGAATGCCTTGAAGGCGCTGTTGCTAAGCAATTCAAGGGCAAGGATACCGCTATTGAATTGAACATCACGGCGCTTGGACTCGGCCGAGACTACTGCAAGGAACACCTGGTGAAAGAGGACCCATACGGCGCAGAAAAGCGCACCGTTGAGAAGCCACAATTCTTTATCGAAGGAAATGAAGCAGCAGCTCTGGGTGCACACTATGGTGGCGCTCAACTGTTGGCATGGTACCCCATCACGCCATCCTCGTCTCTCGCTGAGAACATCATCAATTACATCCCTCGCTTGCGTACCGATGAAGAAGGAAACGCGACCTGTGCAGTCATCCAAGCAGAAGACGAACTCGCAGCCGCAGGAATGGTCCTCGGCGCCGGATGGGCCGGAGGAAGAGGCATGACCGCTACCTCAGGACCGGGTATCTCACTGATGCAGGAATTCATCGGTTTGGCATACTTTGCTGAAATCCCATCTGTGTTCTGGGACGTCACCCGCGTCGGCCCCTCGACCGGTCTACCAACACGAACCCAACAATCTGACATTGCCATGCTTTACGAAGGCAGCCATGGTGATACCCAACACATCGTGCTAATGCCAGGAACTGTTGAGGAGTGCTTTGAATTTGGTTGGAGAGCCTTCGACTACACCGAACGCTTCCAAACGCCGGTATTCGGCATGAGCGATTTGGACTTGGGTATGAACCGCTGGGCATGTGAAGGTTTCACCTACCCGGACATTCCGATGGACCGTGGAAAGGTCGTCCGAGAAAAGGACGTTTTCGAAGCATTCGAGACCTTTGGCCGCTATCTTGACGTCGATGGCGACGGCATCCCATACCGCACGCTCCCAGGGTCGGGAATGGCACCCATCCTTTACCGAGGAACTGGACACAACCCCATGGGCGTTTACTCCGAAAAGCCAGAAGATTACTTCAACCTCATGGCCCGATTGAAAGTAAAAATCGACAACGCACGTGACCAATTACCAGCGCCCATCCTCAGAGAAGAGGAAGAATGCGAAGTCGGCATCATCTTCTTGGGCAGCATGGAAAACTCCATTCAGGAAATCGACGATATTCTTGAAGACACAGGCATGAAAGTCAGTCAGTGCCGTGTCCGTGCCCTTCCGCTTCATTCAGAAGTTGAAGAGTTCATTCGCCGCCACGAAGTTGTAATCGTTCTCGAGATCAACCGTGACGGACAACTCTACGGCATTCTTCGCCGAGAATTGCCGAATGATTTGGTCACTAAAGTACACTCCGTCGCCTACAGCGACGGTATGCCTCCCCGGGCACGAATCTACGCCGAGCGTATCTTGGCCGCACTTGAGGAGGTGAAACAATGAGCGACAAACCAGCACGCGCAATTAAGTTGAATGTTTTGAACGAACCGAAGGATAGCTACACTGGCGGTCCTTCCTCTCTTTGCCCCGGTTGCGGTCACGACCAAATCTCCAGCGTCATCATCAATGCTGCGTGGGAAAACGGAATTGAACCCCACCGTATTGCAAAGATGTCCGGAATCGGTTGCTCATCCAAGACACCCGCATATTATCTCGGTCAATCCCACGGATTCAACACCGTCCACGGGCGCATGCCCTCTGTGACCACCGGCGCCTACGCCATCAACAAGGACTTGCTCTATCTCGGAGTCTCTGGTGACGGAGATTCTGCTTCCATCGGTATCGGCCAATTGATTCACGCAATTCGCCGCAACATGGACATGGTCTATGTCCTAGAAAACAACGGTGTCTACGGACTCACCAAGGGACAATATTCTGCAACCGCAGACGTTGGATCAAAGAAAAAGAAGGGCGCCATCAATGAGACACAACCCATTGACCTGTGCGCCATGGCCATCAACTTGGGATGCACCTTCGTCGCACGTTCGTTCTCAGGTTCAAAGAAGCAATTGACCTCCCTGATTAAAGCAGCCATGTCCCACAAAGGATTTGCCCTCATCGACGTCATCTCTCCGTGTGTCACCTTCAACAATAACGATGAATCCATGCGCTCGTACGGCTACGTCAAGGAAAACGAAATCACGCTTCACATGGCTGATTACATCCCTCACTTCAACCCCGTTGCAGAGATAGAAGTGCCCGAAGGCCATTTCCGAGACATCACGCTTCACGATGGTTCAACCATTCGCTTGGAGACGATTTCAGAAGAGCACGACCCTGCGGACGCCATGGCTGCCTTGACGGCGCTTCACGAGGCAGAAACGACGAAGAAGCACGTCACGGGCTTGTTGTATTTCGACCCGTCAAAGCCCTCACTCGCTGAAGACCTCGGCCTTGTCGACCAGGCTCTCATCGATGTCCCAGATGAGGAACTACGGCCAAGCAAGGCATCTCTTGATGCACTTAACGCTGAATTCCTTGCATGAGGCACCCCCATCGCGCCTCTCATAAAGGAGGAGGGGCAAAATAAGACTCATGGTAGAACCCATCACTGCCGCTACAAGTCTTGGTTTAGGTGGAGGAGGCATCTATCTCCTTCTCAAACAGTGGCGTCTTCGCAACGAGCGACTAAGAGCCAAAGCCCTGCTTGAAAAATATGGCACTCGAACGCAACTCCAACAACAATCGGGTCGTATGCGCCTCATTTTCAACAATCCACAAGTGGGCGATTTACCCTCAAGTGAACAAGAAGCATGGCAAGAACGTGACGAACGTCGAGACAGAAGTTATGTTGAACTTGATTTAATTCAACCACCTCAAGAGAGTCCCGGTGAGAGTGAAGAAGAGCGTGATTCAGAACTTGAGCGACGCCATGAGTGGATTCAGACCAACGCTCCACCGATGCAGGAACATGCCGCCTTGGTAGCAGAGGAGGAAATAGGAAGTGGAGTGGTGGTCGCCGACCCTGCTGAAGAACTTGAAACCGCTATCGATGAGCGACTTGAGCGTGAGGGTGGAGCCTCAGGAGTTGTTCAAATTTCACTGGCATGGGATGATTATAATGACTTGGACCTCCATCTCTTTTGCCCGTCTGGCGAACGTATTTACTTCAACAATAAACGAAGCGAATGTGGAGGTATTTTGGACGTTGACATGAACGTTCGTCCACTCTCAAATACACCGGTTGAAAATGTGGTATGGAAAGACACAGCCCCGTTGGGAGTCTACAAGGTTGGAGTTCACTTTTACAAGCACCATCGCAAGCGAAAGACGAAGCGTTCCTGCACCTATCGTTTGCGAGTCATCACTCACGGACGCGCCAAAGAATACGTTGGGAAAATCAAGTACGGTCAAGCCATGCAGATGGTGACTTCATTCACGCTTGCTTCAACCAAATGAGGGCTCTATTCCTCGATGGCCCTCAAGGCTGCCCCCAACGCACCAGCAGTTTCTGTGAATCGAGCAGGTTTCAGCGGTACTGAAGTTGCCAAATGGGGAGAAATATCGCTCCAATGTTCCATAATGCCGCCGTAAAGGATGATGGAGTCGGGATTGAGAAGGTTCTCAAAATACACCAAACCCTCCTGAAAACGTTCGGCCCACTGCTCAAGAGACCACTGATGCCTTGAGCGAGCTGCAGCGGAAATGTGCTGTTCCAAACATCCTTCCAACCTAGGATGCGGATGTCGCCCGTATTCAAGATTCGGTGTCATGGTGCCGTTGTGGTGGATGGTCGTACCGATGCCCGTTCCGATGGTGATTGTCAAGAGCGTCCCGGCCTCACCCCGTCCTGCGCCCATCCTGTATTCTGCGAGTCCTACTGCATCAGCATCGTTCATGATGGCAAAACCTCCGTGATGGTGGAACTTCAGTTCTTCAAAAAAGTCAACCCCAATCCATTCAGCGCCAAGGTTTGGGGCGGTGAGGATGCGCCCTGCTTCGACCGCTCCCGGGAAGCCAATGCCAAGAGGACCACTCCAATTTTCCTCCTCAAGAGACTGGCGGAGACGACCAAGAAGTGAGTGGGGCGTGATGGGCGCTTGATACCGATGCTGGCGGAACTCACCTTGCAAGGCTCCGGTCCTCGTGTCAAACACACCCATTCGAAACCCACTGCCCCCAATGTCGATGCCCATGCTCAGCATACTACGTCCTCACTTGTTTGCTCTGGCTCGGAGAATGGCGTCGACAAGTGGCGGAAAGGTATCTCCGTGCATGTGTGGGGAGACGACATCAGCCGCCTCTGCGACCTCTTCAAACGCACCACCGACTGCAATCGCCCACCGGGCAAATTCGAACATTGAGAGATCATTGGGGGCATCACCCACACAAAGTGCCTGGCTTGGAGACCAGTTCATTCGTTCAAACAACTCCGTAAGACCGTGCCCCTTTGAGAGATGAGGTTCCATGAGGTGAATTGCAAAGCCCGTGCGAACAACATCCAAATGCTTCCACGCGCTTCTGGCCATGGCTTCATTCACGGCGTCAAGGTCTTCGTATGGGAAAAGACACCATTCACTTTCACGCCATTGGTTGGTTTCAATACCTTGACTGTCCAACCCATCAATCTCTCCTGCTAACCAAAGAGCAGCTTTTCGAGCTTCTTCTCCAGACGCTCGAACAATGGGTCCGTTCCAACTTCGATGCCACAAAACTCCTCCGTTTTCGCAACAGATAGGACCTGTAAGTCCCAGAAAGCGCCACAATCCATAGGTGATGGCCCGAACGTTGCCCGTCGCTAAAACTACGGTTATTCCATGCTCTTCGAGTCGTTGGAGTGCATGAACGGCAACCATCGAAAGCCGCTTGTTCCCATCGGTGAGCGTTCCATCAATGTCAACCACCACCACGTCCGGTGTCCAATCTACTGGAAGCCATTCCATACTACGGGCTGCAAGCCATCGGGGATGAAGATTCGCATGATGCGGACATCATGATTTGAATTATGGGGGAGGGTTCTTCAACACTTGACCCTTCCGAAAACTATGGGGGAAGACGAAAGCAATGAAGTCTTTCTTTCACTTGAAGACGATGAGGACGTAGCAGCCCAGCCTCAACCTCAACAAAAGAGCAAACCTGAACCAGTTGAAGAAGACCTCTCGTATCTTGAGGCCGAAGTGGTCGATACCTCAGTCATTGAGGAAGTCAGCGGGAGTTTTAGCGTAACCTGGCCACTTCTTGGCATGGATTGCCCCGATTGTGCCGCAAAGGCTATGGGAGCACTCAACCACATGAAGCAGGTGGACAGCCCCTATGTTTCTGCCACTTCAGGCGAAGTCAAATTGAATGTCACACTTGAGCACGGGCCCATGTCAGAAATTTCCTCTGTATTGCGTTCATTGGGCCATGCCCCTGACGTTGAACATCATGAATTGGTAGGTGTAAGGGCTGCTGCAGTAGCCCATCGAAACGGTGTCCCAGTCCCGAAACTTGAGAGAGTCATCAAACGGCAACCAGGAATTCTTGATGCTGAAATTTCCGATGATGACCGCATCTTGGTTCAACTTGTGTCAACTGCGAATCAAGAACTTTTGCAAGCCAGGAAACGAGCGCTTGAACAGGTCATTGGGACGAAACCGACCTTCGCAGTTGCAAAATCAAACCGATTGCGCCCCGACCAGTGGCGCTTGATCGGGGGAGGAATCGCCCTTCCTGTACTCGGCTTGGTCATTTTAGCAGAACTGCTTGGATTCCACGGGCCTGTCATCGGTGCAATCGCTCTTCCCGGCGTGATTATTGGTGGTCTTCAAATGTTCAAAGAAGCACTTGCATCACTACGAAACTGGCAGATGGGTTTCCAAGTCCTCACCAGCCTCGCCGTCATCGGCGCCTGTATTTTGGGCATGTGGGAAGAAGCACTCATCGTTGCGATTCTCGTCGCATTTACTGCTCACCTTGAGGGTGATGCCCTGATCAAAGCAAGAGAAGCAATGCAAGGTGGCCTTGACAGATTACCGCGCACGGCCCGAAAAATTACGGACGAAGGGATTCTATGCCTCACTCCAACAACACCTATTAGCGCAGCAGTGGGCTTTTCACTTCCGATGGCAAACGGGCCGACCTTGCCCGTTAATCAACCAACAAAAGGGACCAGTGAGATGGTTCCCATCGACCTTGTCCGTGTTGGGGATAAGATCGAGATTCGAAGTGGTGAATTAATCCCTGCTGACGGACGCATCGTAGAGGGGAAAGGAGCGCTCGACAAAGCCCCACTCACCGGTGAATCCGTCCCAGTGGATGTAGGCGTGGGTGACGTCATTGAAGCGGGCCTGGTGCTCGCACGAGGGCCTGTCGTCTGTGAAGTAATAGCGGTAGGCGATAATACTCGGCTCTCTGGACTGATTGATGCAGTTCATTCCTTCCGTGAGGCTCCACCTCGTCTGCAGAGCGGAATTGAAACATTCACGGCTATCTGGGTCCCCTTCGTCCTCATCGGAGCCTTTGTGGTATGGTATCTCATGTTCCCAGACGACTGGAAAATCATTCTTCTTCTCTGGGTCGTTTCATGCCCGTGTGCTCTGCTCTTAGCAACTCCAGTTCCACATGCTGCAGCTCTCTCGAACGCCGCCCACAGCGGTGTTATTGTACGAGGCGGAGATGCTCTTGAACGAATGGCGAGAGTGAACCACGTTCTTTTGGATAAGACGGGAACTTTGACGTCTGGAAAACCAACCGTCACCGAAGTGGTCATGGGTAAGAAGCGCCAACGAAAAGCAGCCCTCCAAATCATCATGGGCTTGGAAGCACGTTCATCTCATCCCTACGCACTTGCGGTTATGGAGTACTGCCAAAGCGAAGGCATTCAACCAGCAACCATCAGTAAAATCAGCGATGTCGATGCAGGTGTGGAAGGCATTCAAGGAACAACTGCGGTCGCATTTATGCGCCCTGACAAGGCTGAATCACTCGGCATTTCGGTGGAAGATTCCCTCCAAAAAGCCTTCCAAGAAGCTCAGCAACAAGGGAATGGCGCTAGTATCTTGGTGAAAGATTCGGTTGCTATCGCCCTTGTGGCCTTCAAGCACGATGATGTCCGTGATGGATCTGATGCTCTCATCCGGGAAATGGACAAACGTAACATCAACGTTGAGATCCTATCCGGTGACCACCAAGAAGCGGTATCTCAATTCGCAAGGTCTGTAGGATTGCCAGAAAGTGCTGCCCACGGAGGTTTGAGTCCCGAAGAAAAGGTCAACTGGGTCAAAGCACGTTCAAGTTCACACGTTACGATGATGGTTGGAGATGGATTCAACGATTCCGCAGCCCTTGCTGTTGCAGACGTCGGTGTCGCTGTCGGAACGGGTGAATCGGTGAACCTCGAAGCCGCAGATATTCTCATTCCTGGAGATGACCCTCGAGTTCTCATTGAAATGGTTGATTTAGCTCGCTCTGCTCAACGAACCCTCACACAGAACCTCGTGTTCTCGGTATTCATTACCATCACTCTTGTGTTTGCAGTTATTCAGCAATGGTACGACCAATTATGGGTGGGCGTACTTATCCACGAAGCCTCGGTCATCCTCGTGATTCTCAACGGAGCCCGCTTGGCTCAAAACGGTCAAGCCCTCTCGTTGCTAAAGGAAACGCTGCGAAGCATGGTAGACGATACAAAGGTGGCATTTACTTCCTTCAGAGAGCGTTATTTGCCCTCCAAGGCGTGAACTTTTGCGGTCCTTTCCACGCGACATCTTCAAACCCTAAGGCGTCATCTTAGCAACAGGTGGGAGAATGGCACGAGTACGAGGAGACCCCATTACGACCGCTCTGGCCCACCCCACACGGCGGTCAGCCTACATCGCGTTGTCCGGTTCTGAGGAAATGAGTACCGTGCAACTTCAGGAAGCCGTCGGAGTTGACCGCTACAACCTCTACCACCACCTGAAGAAACTTGCATCGCTTGAGCTCGTTGAAAACCATCGTGACGAGGGTCGTGCTCGTTGGTGGCGTGTGCAACAAAAGGTCAACCTCCCTGAACTGCTGAATGCAGAAGCCCTTTCCGTAGCTGAGCCCACTGCAGCGCCACAATCCACCAACCAGGTGCCGCATGCCACCATGGCATCCATTGCGATGGATGAAGAGGGCCGAGATTTAATCGTCCTCGACCTCGAGGGATCGCGTGACCAAGTCAGTGCGAAGCAACTCATTACCAGGCTTTCAGAAGAGTTTGGTCTGACCCTTGATGTCCCCTGGAATTTCATACCCGAACGACTGGTCCTTTACGCAAAAAAAAGGTGATCAGCGATGAGTGAGGAATACACTATCGAATCAAAGATTTCGCCTCCCCCGCTCTCATGTCCAAAGTGCAAGGGCATGTTGCCAATGAAATTAGGCGACCTTACCTGTCTTTTGTGTGAAGCAAAGGTCCGCGTTGACCACCCTTTGACACGACGTAAGTGGGAAGAAGAGAAAGTCAGTTGCCCCGAGTGCTCAAAGGTGCTGGTTGCAGGTGTTGACCATCGTCCTGCACAATTGAAGTGTGGGATGTGTGAGGCGCATTTTACCATCGCTGAACAAGTACCTCGTGTTGAAATCTCCTGCCCGGGTTGTGAGCGAAACCTGAGGATGAAGCGACGTCCAGGTCGCAGAGAAATCGAATGCCCAGCCTGTGAAACCTCGTTCGCAGTCAAGTTCTAACTTCCTTGTGGCGTGAGGCAATTAGGTCTTCAAAGCGCGTAAATGACCCGTGTTCGCGTCGCGCTCCTTATCTATGAAGAGAAGTCCATGAAAAAGTGGATGGGATTCCAATGGGGATGAGCGAAAGCCATAACGGAGAGGCAGGAAACACTGCGCTCAACGAGCATGAGAACACCGACAAGGTGACCCTTGCTTCGCTTAGATCCCAGTTTACATCTGCAGATTCAACAAGTATTGACGAGGTCATGGGGACACAAGCACGATTTCGCCAGGAGGAACGCTTGAGAGCTGACCTGCGACGGGAACGTAGATTGCGACAACAGGCCATTACAGAGCGTGTCACCGCAATGAAAGCCAACATTGCCAAAGATTTGGCAACACAGCACGACTTAACGTTGGATGCACTCGAATCTGAGTTGCGAAGCAACATGGAAGCGGAACTTGAAACGCTTGAGCGTGAGGCTCTCTCACATGAAGAATCCCGAGTCCGCCAAGAATTGGATCTTCGCCTGCAGCGAGAAATTGACGCCCTCCGTGATCAGCATGATGTTGAGCAAAGTAAACAACTCGAAGGCCGCAAGAACGAGATGAAAGCCTCGATTGAATCGCAATTGCACCAGGAATATGAACGTCGCCTTTCGATACAAAAAGAGCGGTTGCGCCTTGAGTACAATCAGGCCCTTCAACACAGGCTTCGTGACATTGAAGCGAACCTCGAAGAGGAAATGGAACTTCGATTTGTCGACATGGAACAACGTGAAATCGCTCGTCTTGAAGACGGGCACGAAGCCTTGCTTTCCGAACGAGAAGAACAATTACGACGTGGCATCAGAACGCGGCTGGAACAACAATTGCGGCAGCGACTCAAGCAACGTGAAGCACGCCTCAAGGTTGAATTTGAACGTCGCAGCCTACGTCTCGAAGAAGACATTGCCCAACAACTTCAATCAGACATTGAGGGGCAACTCCGCAAGGAAACCGATGAACTTGAAGAGCGCATGCGTGAAGACGTGGAACTGGCAATTGCCAAGCGACGTGATGACCTGCGAACCGAGATTGAATCACAGCTCTCAGAGGCACAATCCGAGAAACTCGCCGAGCGAAAGGCACGACTCAAAGCAAAGTACGACCTTACGTTCAGCAAGGCAGTCGATGATATATCGCGCAGTCTCCACGCTGAAATTGAAGTTGAACTTGAACATCGAATGGAACATGAATTCAGTACCTACCGTCATGCCCGTGAGGCAGAAATTCAGAACCGGCTCTCTCGCTACCGCTACGAGCGTGAAGCAGAGCTGCGAGAGGAACTTGAACTCCAGTACGGTGTGAATAAGCAGGATTGGACCGAGCGTCTCGACCTTGAATTCCAATCCCGTGAAGCGGCTGCTCGTAAGGCCATCATGTCCGAGGTAGATGCGCAGTTACGCAATGAACGCCTAACCCACGAGACCGACCTTGACCTCCTAAAGGAGGAGACTTCATTGGAATTGGAAGTGGAAATGGAAGAACGTCTACGCGATTTCAAAACCCGCAAAGAAGACCAGGTGGCCACGCAACTCGAGCGTCAACTCGACAAACGAGAAGAGATCATGCGCAACAAAGCGCTCATCGATGTTCGCAAGCGTGAGGCGCAAATACGCGCTGAAATTGAGGCGCAACTTGGCCTCAAGCGTGCTGAAATCCGTGACCGTCTCCAGGGTCTGTCCGAGAAGATGGATTCCTTCAAGGAAATGGCTGAAGAGAAAATGCGAGAATCTGTTACGCAGCAAATCCAAGGCGAAATTGACATGGATGAAGAGGAACTCAGAACTCGAGAGCAGGAATTCAGTTCGCTTCAATCCACGGACACACGTGCTGAAAAGCGACAGAAGTGGATGCAATCAATTTCGGGACAAGCACCTGCAGCCTACGGGGCAGGAGCCATGGACCCAAGTGCTCTTGGAGCTCGTCCTGACGGTTTGGGTGCTGCTGCAGGTCGCCCGTTGCGTGGCCTCATGGGTCAGCAAAACGAGCCTGAACAACGACTTGGCCTCGGTAACATGCGTGCGCCAATGACGAGTGCAAAGCCCTTGGCTACGCAACAACCTGCGGTAATTCAACCGCGTGCAGTTCGCCAGCCTATCGGCCAAGCAGCCATGCCTCAACCGGTTCGCAACGTCAGACAACCGATTGCTCGAGAGCCTGAATTTATCCCACAGGAAGAGGTTCTAGCAGAAGAAATCCACGCCCCCGAAGAGGTCGTCGTTGAGGAAGTTCCTGAACCACTTGTCGAAGAAGAAATGGAATCTCAACATGAGTTGGTTGATGAAGTCATCGAGGCTGTCGAACCAGTGGAAGCCGAACCACAGGCCATGAACGTCCCGACTGCGATGCTGCGACCAGTTGGCGGCGTTCTTCAACCGCTTGAAGAGAAAGTGGAAATGCCTACCGCATCAATCACTCCTGTTGGACCAACATTGATGCCGGGCCCGCCAATCAGTAAGAATGTAAAGCCAAAAACTGCAGCACTCCGTCCAGTCAAAGGAACATTGACACCCGTTGAGAAATCCCCAGTGAGAACATTGCAACCTCAAGAAGAAGAGGATGAAGGTCAAAACTGAGGCTCTGACTCTCTTCACAACCGTGCGCGTGGTTCATATCTTACGTGCCCGTCCGATTTCCTATGAAGCGTTCTCTAGCCATCTTGCTGGTTTCCCTTCTTTGCCTCCAAGCCACATCAATTGGCATGGTGCAAGGCTCACTTTCACTCCTCACCGATGGTGGTCAAACCGACGAATTAGACCGCCCTTTGGCCCTATGGTCGGTATTGAACGACGGCAAGGTCCTCACCGTTGACAACACGGGTAATGTCAGCGTAAATGCTCTCAATCAGGGCATACTGTCAGCACAATCTACGGTCTTTTTGGACGTGGATGTGAACAATGCTCGCATTGATGATGCTCAGGAACTCGTCACCGTAGCGCACGACACAGGCGTGATGGTCGTCCAGATGAGCACGCAGACTATTTTCAGAAACATCACCACTCCCGATCCCGTTGACGATGCGGCATGGGACCCACAAGGTGAGCTTTGGCTGGTATACTATGCAGGGAAGCGGCGTGCTGATGAATACAATTCAGAAGGCCCAACTGGAATTCAAACAGCAACCTTTGGCTCAGGCATATCAGCATTTGAAATCCTTGATGATGGCCGTCTTGCCATCGCTTCTTACGATACCAAAATTTACATCGAAGACAATGCAGGTAATCCGCTTACAACATTGACTGATTCTGGCAGCATTGTCTCAGAACTCAAAGCAACATCAAGTGACACATTGCTGGCAGGTACCAACGGTGGAACTGCGTTCAAGTACAACAGTGATACATGGGCCTCCCAATCGGTGAACCTTCCCCATACCAAGCAAACAACGCATCTGCAATCTCACGGAACCGATATGTTCGTCGTTGGAGCAAAACAAGGCAAAGTTTCCTTCATCAATGCTACTTCGTTCACCGAAATCCGTACCTTCACCGCTTCGGGAGATATTGTTGGTATCCTCTCAGAGTTCACGGGCCAGTTCTACGCGGTAGGCGTTACGCCCACTGAGACCAAAGTGAGATACTTTGACCTCGACAGTGATGGTGATGGCGTCAACGACCTGGCCGATGCCTTTCCCCTCGATGCCACACAAAGTTCGGACGTAGATGGTGACGGTTACGGGGACAATCAGGATGGGGCTAACCCAGACGCCTTTCCATTTGATGAAACTCAATGGGCTGACCAAGACGGAGACGGGTACGGGGACAATCCTGTAGGAAATGACTCCGACCTCTTCCCAGATAATGTAGACCAGTGGGAAGACGCTGATGGAGACGGGTATGGAGACAACATAAACGGACAGGACGGAGACAAATTCCCAAGCGAATCAACCCAATGGGCTGACCAAGACCAAGACGGATACGGCGACAACCCGCTTGGTTTCAAGCCAGACGGATGCCCAACCGTGAATGCCTTCTCCAATACTGACCGCTATGGATGCCCAGATTCAGACCTCGATGGATTCTCCGACCCAGACGAAAACTGGACGGTTGAAGATGGAGCAGATGCCCTACCGAAAGTGGGTTCTCAATGGATTGATGGCGATGGCGACGGCTACGGTGATGCCTCTGAGGGCGAACAACCCGATGCCTGCCCTTGGGAATTTGGCCGCTCCACAAAAGCTGTTGTCATCAACGTAAACGTCCCGAAAGGCTACGTTGAAACCGAATCCTTTGGCTGCCTCGATGAAGATGGAGATGGCTGGGTTGACCGAACAGAGTCTCCACTGATGGACATTGACCCAACCGAACACTTTGATGGNGATGGTGATGGCGTTGGTTCAAATTCAGATTACGATGATTCTCGTGGCTTTATTCAAACCGAACAAGATCATTGTCTCAACGATAAGAACGACACTTCGGAAGCCTGTACGGGCTGGAACGACCCAGCTTACCAGGCATATCTAGCAACCTTGGGTAATGATACTGGTCTTGCATTCAACGCCTGGAACACATCAAAGGATGACGATGCTGGTGCCCAAACCCCACTCTCGGTGGACGAAGACACATTGAACCAAGTAATCATGGTCGGCATTATCGCCTTTGTCGCTTTGACAGGCGTGATTCTTGCTGCCGCCTACGTCATCAACAAGAGAAAGATTTCGAAGACCACCAAGGAATACGGTGGCGTGGACCGTACGCTCTCTTCAAATGCTTCTCGTGAAGCCTTGGAAGGTCGTGGTGGTCTTTCTGCAGGTGGCGGTATCGTTTCGGACTCTTCCTGGGATGATGAAGTGGAGCAACTCAACTTCGAAGTAGAACCTGATGGGTTTGCAGATTTGGACATCAAGGAAGATGGACCAATGGGCGAGGTTGAAGCCATCACCTACGAGGAAGAAAGCATCGAATCAATTGCTGGCATGCCTGCACCAGAAGTTTCCCAAGACCAAGCACAAAGCCCTCCGGAGGATGTCCCGCCGCTTCCTGAAAGCGGCTTGCCTGACGGATGGACCATGGACCAATGGCGATGGTATGGCAAAGAGTGGCTGGCCAAGTACGGTAAGAATTAGAGCCATACGATTGGAAGGCTCTGTTTGAGCGACCCCAATTCTGTTCCAGAATAAAGGGGCTTCCCTTCGACTTTGAAGGTATTCATGACCAACCAAAGAAAGCCATTCCAGGCGGTTGAATCAGCGAATATCTCTACTTTACCGTAAACAGCAGCCATGATGAGTTTGGCTTCGTCAGAATCCTCTCCGCACAATCCTTTGACCAAATCTTTCGCAGTAAATCGATAGCCGGGGGGTCGCCATTCCATCATGCTCTTCACACCTGGAAAGGAGCAAGGTTGAGGCGCTCAGCAAGATGTTCTACATCCACATCAACGGCGATCTTCATTCGCTCTCGAAGCAAATCAATTTCGCTCTTCATTTTGAGCATTTTATGGGTACGAATCATTTCTCCCAGCAAGTCATTCACACTTTTGTGATTTCCTGTGGTCCTCAACGTATTGAGTTGCCTTCGAATCTCATAACTCACACTTACGGAGGTCATTCCTTCGCCGGTCATGCCATCTACCCGCACTACCCTCGGTTTGCATGCCTACTTAATGTGTGCGAAGCCATTGAGGACGGAGAGTGGCTTTTCGCAAGCGCTGGCTGGAACCCGTCGTAATCAACGAATGTTGCGCTCGAGACGGAGGCGTGACTCTTCTGTAACACCAAACTCACGACGCATTTCTTGGACTCGTTGATGAACTTCTTTTGAAAGTGTCCAATATTCAAGGCTCCCAGCCCCTGCCCCTGAGTTCGTGGGTTTGTTGAGAATGACAGTGGGCGCTCCACTCCATGGAGCTTCAGCGACCTTAGCTAACCGCCGAACGGTTGTGTTGAACAATTTATTTGGCATCTTCTTGTTGACCTGGTCACAAACATAGGTGCTCAATTTTGAGCGACCGTCAACCATGGTCATCACAATGCCGAAGATTTTCAAATTCCGGTTGATTCGACGTTGAATCATTTTAATTGAATTCATCAGCATACTGAATCCCTCAAGAGCATAATATTCGGCTTGAACGGGCACCAAAACCCAATTTGCAGCGCACATTGCGTTGATTGAGAGGAGACCGAGTGAAGGAGGAGTGTCGATGATGATGTAATCAAACTCATCCATAACCGGGAGAAGGGCTTCCTGCAGTCGTGTCTCGCGCCCGATTTTATGACTTAATTCAATCTCTGCACCCGAAAGGTGAATGTCGCTGGGCAGAAGCCAAAGATGTCCTGCATTGATGGATTCAGGTACTTTCTTTCCACCGTTACGATTGCTCCAAGCATCTCGCATCGCACGCGTGATGTCCTCGGGAGGTATCAGATACTCCTCCATCAGAGGCAATTCCTCGCCTGAATCATTTGTCAAGAGATCATAGACGGTCTTTTTGATCTTCTTCTTCTCTAATCCAAAGGACGTCGCACAATTCCCTTGGGGGTCAAGGTCGACGAGAAGAACTTTTGCAGGAGGGAGTCCTTGGCGGCGTGAACCTTTTGCAAGCGCCGCTGCAATGTTGACAGCGGTCGTTGTCTTTGCACAACCTCCTTTCTGGTTGGCAACTGCCATGACCATCTTGTAAGGATTCATTGCATGAGCCTCCGGCAATTACGATGAGGTACGACCTCCTCTTTCAATGCAAGCCTCCAACGCCCAGATATCAGGCTGGTTGAATCACTGGAACTGGCACTTCGGACAGAATCTTTCGGACGATGTGCATTCCGGTAATACCTCGAATCTTAGCCTCAGGCTTCATGTTGATTCGGTGGGAGATGATTTGCAAAGCAATACCCTTGATGTCATCTGGAATGACATAATTGCGTCCTGAAACTGCTGCTGCTGCACGACCGGTCTTGAAGAGTGCTTGACTGGCACGGGGTGATGCTCCGTTGATGACTCGGTGGTCTTCACGTGTTCGTTGAACAATTTCAATGATGTAAGATAGAATTGCAGGGTCAACGTGCACTGTTTCCAATGCTTTTTGCATGGCGACAACTTTCTTTGGCGATGTCACTTGTTCAACGACGTGTTCGTCTTGTCCTCGCAACTTTCTGCGAGCAAGGATGGCTTTTTCCTCAGCACGGTCTGGATAGCCCATGCTCATCTTCATCAAGAAACGGTCCATTTGTGCTTCAGGAAGCGGATAGGTTCCTTCTTGCTCAATGGGGTTCTGTGTTGCAAGAACAACGAAAGGTGCAGGAAGTTTGTGGGTAATTCCCTCAATGGTGACTTGCTTTTCTTCCATGGCTTCCAGCAAGGCTGCTTGGGTCTTTGGTGGTGCACGGTTAATCTCGTCAGCGAGAAGGATGTTGGCAAATAATGGCCCTGCACGAAGTTTGAATTCCCCCGACTTTTGGTCGTACATGTATGTGCCCATGATGTCTGAAGGCAGCAAGTCAGGTGTGAATTGGACACGCTTAAATTTACATCCAAGAGCGCGTGCAAAGGTGTTGGCTAGCAGTGTTTTGGCCAAACCAGGGAAATCTTCCAACAACATGTTACCGTTGGAAAGGATACCGACGGTCACTCGGCGTAAATTTTCATTCTTTCCAATGATAACTTTGCCGACTTCGTTCATGAGACTGTTCGATATCGCCGAGACGGTAGCCATGAGGTCCTGGGTCCTTGCTGCTCCGGCGCCTGCTTGTGCACTTGCTTCCATCTTGATCCCTCAGTAATACCCAATGACCTGTTCATTTGTTATATGAATGTGTGCGCTTGATTCTTCAATCATGCTCATGGAATTGCCAGGCAAAGTGGGCGCCTAACGACCCCAAAAATGGTTTTCTTTACGGTGCAATGCCACGATTTCAGCGAGGATTTCCTCTTCAACTGGTGAGAGGTCAATCTTCTTGAGACGTTTTGCATGCCGCTCTGGAACATCAACGTAAAATTCGTCCAATTCCTCAATGTGTCGACCCACTGTGGGCCCTTGTACGGCGACTGCTACTTCGTCGCCCTGCATCGCTTCTTTGACATCATCTGAGTCTCTGGTCCGTAAACTCTTGATTTGACCAACGGATGTACCATCAAGTTTCATGAGACGTTGACCAACATGGATGCGTCCCCCTAAGACCCGCATACCAACAATAGCAGGACCTTTGGCTCGGAAGGTATGGTCTTTGAGGAATAAAACTCGTCCGGGATAGACCAGTGTTTCCCTTTGCTCTTCCTCAATAGCCTGTTGTGTAGCCTCTTGCCACTCCTCAAAGGCATCCATAATGTGGTAAATAATCGGGCCTGAAATGAATTTGATTTCGGCATCATCGCCTTGGAGTTGCTGGGCAACATCCGAAGTATTCGCTTTTGTCGAAAACCCTAGAATCACCTGTTGAAGCGGATCTGCGGCTGATTTCGCCATCAAAATATCTTTCTTATTCACGGGCCCAACAGTCGCTTGACGTACTGGGATATTCCGTTGATGCAGCTCAAATGCAAGCGCCTCAAGCCCTCCGACGGTATCTGCTTTGATGACAACGCCCGTACGGTCTTCCTCGGCACCCTGACACTCACCGGCTTGTGTATGTGTTTTGAACGCGTGACGAGCAAAGATTTCCTTACAGGATGAGCACATAATGGGCATGTTTTCGAAGATACTGCGCCATTCTTCCCGGATCGATTCCCTCGCTGTAGCCTCTTCTTCTTCGGTATTGGCTAGGTGAAGTGTGGTTCCTGCGATGGTAGATTCAAGGTTTGGCGCGACTATTTTCACTCCACAGGCAGCTTCGATTTCATCAAAGTTCACCCATCGTTTTCCCGCATCCCGCATTTCCGCCATTCCTTGTGGCCGTTTCAAGCCCTTGATGTGCGTGGTAAAAGGTCCATCTTGACCGGCAAGCAGAATCGTATCTCCAACCTTCAAACTCCCCCGATAGAGAATCACGTCAATGGTTTTGCCCATCCCAACTTCGTCTCGCATTTCAAGCACCGTTCCCTGAGCTGCACCCAAGGTATCGGTAAGGCGATCTTCTAAGAAACGTTCAGCCAATCCAACAGTGACTGCAAGAAGGTCTTGCAAGCCTTCTCCATCCTTTGCGGACATGGGGACTAGGGCGACATTTTGTCGGAAGTCCCGAATTTGGTCGTACCGTTCAAGATTGAATCCATACTCTGAGAATTGTCCAACAAGTTTCCAATATCGTTCTTGGAATAAAGCCTGAACATCCTCTCGTTGCTCACCGAAGGATTCGATAAATGACCTACCAGATTCACAACGCCAGCCGTAAAGTCGGTCGACTTTGTTACCAGCAATCACGAACGGAGTCTTCGTTTCTTTCAAGATGTTCAGCGATTCGATGGTTTGCGGTTGAAGCCCTTCCATGATGTCAACGACAAGGACGGCGATATCGGCTACAGAACCGCCCCTGTTACGTAGTGAAGCAAAGGAATGGTGCCCTGGAGTGTCAATAAAAAGCAGTCCGGGCGATTTGAATTTCTTTCCACCCATCATGGCTGCACATGTTTCATTGAGGACGTTTGCTGGAACTTCGGTGGCTCCTATGTGTTGGGTAATGCCGCCAGCTTCTCGGTCCATTACACTGGCCTGACGTTCACTACCAACGGAACGAACCATGTCGAGGACACTCGTCTTTCCGTGGTCGACGTGCCCGAGCACGGAAACGATCGGTTGACGATTATGCCCTTTGGGTTGGTCTGGTTCATCGCCCTCAGATGCAGGTGCATCATCAACGTCGGCCACACCATCACGCCCTGAGTCTCTTGGGTTCACTCGTAAACCCAAGCGCCCATGGTATTGTCCCAATCCATGAGGCCCTCTGGGAACCAGAGGCCGAGTTCGAATTCTGCAGTTTCAGGAGCATCTGAGCCGTGAATCATGTTGAAGCCCATGTCCATTCCATAGTCGCCACGGATTGTGCCGGGTTCGGCATTTCGTCCATTGGTTGAACCGATGAGTTTGCGAGCAACCGCAATTGCCTCAACACCTTGCCATGCCATGCAGACAACAGGGCCTGAGGTCACGAATTTGATGAGTCCTGGGAAGAAGGGGCGTTCCTTGTGAACATCGTAGTGTGAGCGAGCGATTTCTTCGCTTGGTACCATGGCCTTCATACCGACCAATTTGAGCCCTTTTCGCTCGAATCGTCCGATAATTTCGCTGACAAGACCGCGTTGTACGCCGTCGGGTTTGATCATAACATAGGTTGTTTCCATGGTGTTCACCAATCCAATCCAAAAGTGACCCGTTTAAGGGCGTTGCGATTGAGCCTGTACTTAGGTTCAACTCGATTTCACTGGATGCCGCCCTTGACATAGTGGCGAGTCCACTTGACACGGCGAGCATTGCGCTTGAGTTGGAGTTGGTTCTTGCGAGCCTTGCTGCTCTTGAACCAAAGGACACTGCCGTCACGGCGGACAAACATCATTCCGGTACCGGGTTCGATCTCGTCACCGGTAAAACTGCAAATTCTTCGTTCTGGCATGTTCATCACCGTGCGTTGAGCTTACGGGCTTCACGGCCCGTATCCTTGAGCATCAAAATATCGCCAACACGAATTGGTCCGACGACGTTTCGGCTGATAATTCGGCCGACGTCACGGGGGTTGGGGGCGTCGTTGACACGAACCTTGACTTGAGTTGCTTCTCCGGTCATTCCTGTACGACCGACGATTTCGACCACTTCTGCTGGCCATCCACCAAGTTCTTCACTCATCTTCCTCATCTCCTGATTTGGATTCAAGCCTTCTTGATGGTGTTGATTTCTTCGACAACTTCATGGAATTTTTCTTGGGCACCTTTGGTGATTTCCATGATAGCGACGGAAGCAGCGTTTGCTCCTTTGGTCATTCCAACGCCCTTGGCGAGGAATTCTTGACTAGGAACATAGCCGTAGGGAATGTCTTTCTCTTCACAAATCAATGGAATGTGGGCTAGAAGTTCTGGAGGGTTGACGTCTTC